>JAYSVT010000302.1:0-35103 GCA_043718455.1 Hyphomicrobium sp. | reverse complement strand
TTCGGAGCCCCAGAACTGGCGCTGTTCGTTGCCCGGAGAAACGGACTGAGCGAAATTGTCGACAATGATGTCGAAGTCGCGTTTGTCCTCGCGCTGTTTGTATTGAGCACTATCGACGACGCGGGCGGACGCTTTGATGCCGAACACCTCAAGTTCTTTTACGTACGGCAGAATGATGCGCTGAAACGTTTCTCCTTCAATGAGGAATTCCGCGACGAGGGGTTCACCTGCCGCATTCTTCATCACACGGTCTGCGCCGCTCTTCCAGCCAGCAGCCTCGAACAGCTTCATTGCCGCCTGCTGGTTCTTGCGGAAGTCCGTCGGCTCCTTGTTTGTAGGGTTCTTCCATTCCGTCGTGAAAACGTCGGCTGGAACATCTGCTTTGACCTCACTCAAAATCTCAAGTTCGCGGCCCTCTGGCAGACCCTTCGATTGAAGTTCCGAATTCTCGAAGTAGCTGCCAACGCGCACATAGAGATTGTAGAATAGCTTCTTATTGGCCTCCTCGAAATTGAAGAGCAGGTTAAAGGCTTGACGCACGCGCGCATCTGCAAACTGTTTGCGCCGGGTGTTGAATGTAAAGGCCTGCATGGGCGCAACGCGTTCCACTGGGATCGCTTCTTTCTTGACGAGACCATTCTTGAGCGAGTCGAATTCATACTGCGTTGCCCACGCGCCAGCCTGGTTCTCGACCCAGAAGTCGAGCCTGCCGGTTTTGAAATCTTCAAATGCTGGCGTGCGGTCGCGATAGTAGATGAACTCAAGTGTGTCGAAATTGTACTGTCCGCGCATGACGGGAAGGTCTTTCGCCCAATAATCGGCAACGCGCTCGTAGACGATCTTGCGCCCCGTATCCATCGACTTTACTTGGTAAGCACCATTGCCAAGCGGCGGCTCGACGGTCGTCTTGTCAAGATCGCGCGCCTCGCCATTTGCGCCCTTCTCCTCCCAGTACTTTTTCTGGACGATGGAGAACTGGCCCATAATCATGGGCAATTCGCGGTTGCCCTTGCTGTCGAACGCGAACGTGACGGCGTTGTCGCCCGTCTTCTCCGCTTTGACGACGTTCTTGTAGTAGAAAGCATAGAACGGATTGACCTTCTTCAACTGCTCGTACGAAAAGATCACGTCTTCAGCTGTGATGGGAGAGCCGTCGTGAAACTTCGCCTGCGGGCGCAGCTTGAATGTCACAGATGAGAAATCGGCCGGATACGAAACGCACTCTGCGATCAAACCGTACTCTGCTGATGGCTCGTCAGGGCTTGAAACCATCAAGGCATCGAACATCATGCCAAGTCCTGCAGCCTTCACGCCCTTGTCCGAGAACGGATTGAGTGTATCGAACGTTCCCTCTACATACTGCTTAATCATCCCCCCCTTCGGCGCATCCGGGTTCACCCAATCGAAATGTTTGAAGTCAGCCGGAAACTTCGGAGCGCCAACCAGCGACACGGCGTGGCGGCACTCCGGTTCTTCGGCGGCGGCAGGGTCAGGTAAAGACGTGATGGCCAGAACTGGCAGCGCGGCGAGGAGGGCGATGACCCGGAACGATAGGCATTGGCGCATAGGCGGTCTTAACCCTCTTGTTTCTAACCTTCGCTTCGACACAAGCAGGATATCACGGGTCCGACCCCCCGGGGAAAATGCACCCGAAGATTTTCTCGCCGTTAACGAAAACGACCCTGCCATTTCTGGTCAGGGTCGCAGGTTTCCAAGGCCGTAGCGAGTTAACTTGCTGTCATTTTGGCAAGGCAACGGGGGTATCCGCCTGTGCCGCCAGATAGGCAATAACATCAGCCACATCGCCGGGATTTGCGATGCCCGTGAACACCATCTTAGTGCCAGGAACATATGCGCTGGGCTTGGTGATGAATGCGGCGAGGTCGGCGAAAGTCCAATTACCGCCCTTGGCCTTCAACCCGGCGGAATACTCAAAGCCTTCGGCCGCGCCCTTGGGACGATCGACCACGCCCCAGAGATTGGGACCGATAAGTTTCGGTTTGCCCTTTTCGATGGTGTGGCACGCCTTGCACTTGCTGAAGACCGCCTTGCCGTTGTCGGCGCTGGCTTTGGCCAGAAGCGCGACCACTTCGCCGCCGCCAGCCGCAGCGGGTGCCGCCGCCGCATCGGCAGGCTCAGCTTCAGCTGACTTAGACGCAGCCGCTTTTGGATCAACCGGCTTGGCGGCCGGCTTGGTCGCGTCAGCCGTCTTGGCTTCTGCTGTCTTTGCGTCTGCTGGTGCTTTTGCTTCAGCGGCGGGCTCTGAACCGGGTAAGGTGTAACCCGGCTTCGCGTCGCCATGGCCCTGGCGCGATTCGATCAAGGTCTTGGTGCCGAAGATCACCAGGAGGGCCGTCAGGACGGCGCCGGCGATTTTCGTGAATTCAAATGAATCCATGGAGGCAAATCCTCAAGTGTTGGAGGCAGGTCGGCCCCCTTGGGGGTTAGGCGATATTTGTGCGGCGAACTAACGATGTCACCCTTGCTCTTGCAATAGCCGAAAGGTGTGGTCTAGAGCCTTCCCTAGAGACCATTTGTCACGAAGCAGAAAGCGAAGCGCCCCGATGGGCCAAACCATCATCGTTATACCCGCCCGGATGCAGGCCACCCGCCTTCCCGGCAAGCCGTTAGCCGATATCCACGGCAAGCCCATGATCGTGCACGTCTGGGAGCGTGCCATGGCGGCAGAGGCCGGCCGCGTCGTGGTTGCAACCGACAGCGACGAGATCATGGGGGCGATCCGCAGCGCTGGCGGCGAAGCTGTTATGACGCGTGCCGATCATGTCTCAGGTTCGGACAGAGTTTTTGAAGCGCTCTCCAAAATCGATCCCGATAGCGACGCTGAATTCGTCGTCAATCTCCAAGGAGATTTGCCGACACTCGATTCCACACTCGTTGGCGCGTGTCTCGCTCCGCTCCGCACCCAGGCCGTCGACATCGCGACACTCGCCGCGGAGATTTCAGACAACGACGAGAAATCCAATCCCAACGTCGTCAAGGTGGTTGGAACGCCCGAGGGGACGCCTGGCCGCTTGCGCGCGCTTTACTTCACGCGCGCCATCGCGCCCCACGGCGACGGGCCGCTCTATCACCACATCGGTATCTACGCCTACCGGCGCATGAGCCTTGAGCGCTTTGTCTCGTTACGTCCCTCGCCACTCGAGTTGCGTGAAAAGCTGGAGCAGCTCCGCGCCCTTGAAGCTGGCATGCGCATCGATGTCGCCATCGTTGACACGGTTCCACTCGGTGTCGATACTCCGGCCGATCTTGAGCGCGCCCGCCGGCTCCTTAGCCCCCAACGCAAACGCTAGACAACAAAAAAGAGAAGCTGGAACGAGCCATGTCCAAGTCCGAGCCCAACACCACGCGAAAACCAGATGCCAAGGCGCGCATCGCCTTCCAAGGCGAAGCAGGGGCCAATTCGCATCTCGCATGCAGCCAAGCTTTTCCAGATTATGCCCCCGTAGGCTACGCAACATTCGAAGATGCGTTGGCGGCGGTTAAATCGGGTGAGGCGCACCTCGCCATGATCCCGATCGAGAACTCGGTTGCGGGGCGCGTTGCAGATATCCATCATCTGCTCCCCGATGCCGGCCTCTACATCGTCGCTGAGCACTTCTTGCCGATCCGCTTTCAGCTTATGGCCCCTAAGGGCGCCAAGATCGGCGGCATCAAGGACATCTACAGCCACGTGCACGCTCTCGGGCAATGCCGCAAAATCTTGCGCAAGCTTGGCGCCGCCGCGCATGTTGCGGGCGATACTGCAGGTGCCGCGCGGCAAGTCTCGGAATGGGGCGATCTGACGCGCGCCGCCCTCGCACCCAAATTGGCCGCCGAACTTTATGGTCTCAACATCCTCGCTGAGAATGTCGATGACGAAGCCCACAATACCACGCGCTTCGTCGTGCTCGCGAAAGAGCCGGACGACGCCGAGCCAGGCGATGGACCAGTGATCACGACTTTCATTTTCCGCGTGCGCAACGTGCCAGCCGCCCTCTACAAGGCGCTCGGCGGCTTCGCGACCAACAACGTCAACATGACAAAGCTTGAAAGCTATCAGACCGAAGGCACCTTCAACGCCACGATGTTTTTTGCCGACATCGACGGGCATCCGGTCGAACGATCCGTGCAACTCGCGCTTGAAGAGTTGTCGTTCTTTTCAACCGAATTGACGCTGCTCGGCACGTATCCGGCGAGCCCGTATCGCAAAGAAGCGGCGGAACTCGCGCGCCCTGGCAGGGTCAGCTGAGATGCGCCTTAAAAACAAAGTCGCCATCGTCACGGGTGCGGCGTCCGGTTTCGGGCGCGGGATTGCCGAACTCTTCGCAGCTGAAGGCGCCAGAATTGTCATTGCGGATTTAAACGGAGAAGGCGCGCGCGCCATTGCGGCGTCACTTCCATCAGACATGGCAATTGCCACCCAAACCGACGTCACGAGCAAGAAGGACGTCGCGGAAATGGTGCGCGCCGCAGTAGAGACTTTCGGTGGGCTCGATATCCTTGTCAACAACGCTGGTGTCACGCACACGAACCAGTCACTGATGACGGTCAGCGAAGAAGACTTCGATCGCATCTACGCAGTCAACGTCAAATCGATCTATCTCACGACGCTTGCGGCCGTTCCCGAAATGGAAAAACGCGGCGGAGGGTCGATCATCAACACGGTATCAACGGCTGGCGTTAGACCGCGCCCTGGCCTCACCTGGTACAACGGTTCGAAAGGCGCGGCACTCATCCTGACCAAATCCATGGCCGCTGAACTCGCGCCCAAAAACATTCGCGTCAATGCCATCAATCCCGTCATTGGCGAAACCGGCATGATCGAACAGTTCATGGGAATGCCCGATACGCCGGAGAACCGCGCTAAATTTCTGGGTGGTATTCCTTTGGGGCGTTTTTCAAAACCCTCGGACATTGCCAACGCAGCGCTCTTCCTGGCCGATCCGGCCAGCGCCTTCATTACGGGCGCCGCGATTGAAGTCGATGGCGGTCGCTGCATCTGAAGTTGCCAAGGTTCACACCTGACCTTTGTACTTCTGCTTGCTCATCGGTAGTACGGTTGTGCGCATTCCGGTAGCGGAGAACAGCGCGTTCGCAACAGCTGGCAGAATAACGGGCGTGCCCGGTTCTCCAACGCCTGTCGGTGGGGCGGCGGACGGCACGATATGCACCTCGACCTTCGGCATCTCGGATATGCGCAAAACATCGTAGCCATCGAAGTTTGATTGTTCGACGGCGCCGCCCTTGAGCGTAATCGCGCCCTTCAAACCCGCGCCCAGTCCATAGCCGATGCCACCTTCCATTTGTGCGGCAACCACATCCGGGTTGACGGCCACGCCGCAATCGATGGCGCACACGACGCGCTTCACCTTGAACGTGCCGTCGTCCTTCATCGTCACCTCTGCAACCTGGGCGACATACGACGCGAAACTCTCGTGCACCGCGATGCCGCGAAATGTGTTTGCAGGAAGCGCTGTGCCCCATCCGGCTTTCTCAGTCGCGAGTTTCAAAACGGCCGCATGGCGCGGCTTGTCCTTCAACATTGCAAGGCGGAATTCAACCGGGTCTTTGCCAGCTTCTTTGGCGAGGATGTCGATCATGTGTTCGGTGGCGTGGGCTGTGTGCGTTGAGCCGACCGAACGCCACCACAAAACAGGCACGCCAGCTTGGACGGTATGCAATTCGACGCTCAAATTGGCAATCTCGTATGGGAGATTGGACGCCCCTTCGACAGAGGTTCCATCCACCCCGTCTTTCACGGTCATCGATTCAAAGGGTGTTCCAGCCATAATGGATTGACCAACGATACGATGCTGCCAGGCGATGATTTTTCCGTCCTTATCGAGGCCTGCCTTGAGCCGATGAACGTAGGCCGGCCGGTAGTATCCGCCCTTGATGTCGTCTTCGCGCGTCCAAATCACCTTGATGGGGACCGCTATGCCATAGGCTTTGGCAATATCGCAGGCTTCGACCACGTAGTGCGCGTCCGCAATGGCGCGGCGGCCAAACGAACCGCCAGCCCAAACGGTGTGCAGTTGCACGGCCTCAGGCTTGAGTCCTAAAACGCGGCAGGCGGCTCCATGATCGACCGTTTGCAATTGCGATCCTGTCCAAATCTCAGCGGATTTTCCGTCATGCCGGATGAGGCAATCCATGGGCTCCATCGGCGCATGCGCGAGATAGGGAAACTCGAAATCGGCTTCGATAGTCTTTGTCGCCGTTTTGAAAGCAGAGTCCACGTCACCGTCCTTTCGCGCGATCGCGCCCGGCTTGTCGAGCAGCTGTTTGTATTCAGCAACCATTGTTTCCGTGTCGCGCTTCTCCGCCTTGCTGTCGTCCCAAGTCACTTTGAGTGCCTCGCACCCTTTAAGCGCCGCCCACGTATTATTCGCCAGCACAGCGATGCCTTGCGGCACTTGCAGAACCTTGACGACGTCTTTGATTTTTTCAGCGTCGCTGGCGTCGAACCCTTTGACAGTTGCGCCAAACTGCGGCGGGCGCGCAATGACCGCGACGAGCATGCCCGCAAACTGATGATCGATTGTAAATTTAGTTACGCCCGTCGATTTAGCTTTGCTATCGACGCGCGGGAATTTCTTGCCGATGTAGACGAAATCCTTCGGGTCCTTCAGCGTCACCTTGCTGGGCACGCTTTCAGCGGCGGCCAAGGCTGCAAGCTCGCCAAACGTTGCGCTCTTGCCCGATGGGTGCGTGACGACACCAGCCCGAACCGTCATCTTGCCCGCAGCATCGCCCCAAAGTCTTCCAGCTGCAGCAACAAGCATCGCCTTTGCCGTGGCGCCCGCTTGGCGGTACTGCTCGTAGGAATTGGCGAGCCCCGTCGAGCCGCCGACGCCCTGAACGCCAAATGCAGAATTTTTGTATCTAACGGCATCGGACGGCGCGAACACAGTTTTGATTTGCGCCCAATCCGCATCAAGCTCCTCGGTAACCAGTGTCGCCAGTCCGGTCGCCGCGCCTTGGCCCTTATCGAGATGTTTGATGATGACGGTGACGGTGTTGTCGGGCGCGACGATCAAGAATGGATTTGGCTGCAAGCTCGCGACAGCGGTAGCGGCGTTCTGAGCAACCGCAGCCCCACCGAGACCGCGCACGGGTGCCGCTAGGCCGAGTACAAGCCCGGCGCTGGCCCCGCTTGACAGTTTCAAGAACGACCGGCGCGATGTTTGCGCCGGTGGCAAAGCAAACAGTTTTGTCAAATTGGAATGGCGCATGTTGTCCTCCGGGGACGAAAAAAGCATGTTCAAGGATTGGAACCGGCAGCTGGGCAGGGTGCACCCGCCGCCGCCCAGGCGTTCATGTGTGTGACGAATTCGGGGTGCGGTGTCGAAACCGGCGCGCGGTCGCCGCCAGGGTCCCAGCCCCACAACACCAGTTTGTCTTTGTCCATGTGCTCGACCAGGGCGGCGATGTCCTTGCCGCCGTTCTTACTTTTATCGATCAAGGTTGCACACAGCTCGGCGTCGTTCAGGCCCTGCCATCCCATCGACAATGGAGCCAAGTGCCAGTTCGGCGCGCCAGGAACGCCAGAGTGCAAATTGTTTTCGTCGCGGTGGCAGGCGGAGCAACGGGCGTTGACGAAGCCCATGTCGTCTGGTCCGCGCACGATATTCTGGAGATGCTTGTGACGGTCTTCGCCCTGTCGCGGGCGATCGTCGCGCGGATGGCAATTCATACAGCGAGGATGACGCAATACAGCCGCCACCGGCGTAAACAGATCAGATGTCGCGGCGTTGGCGGTTGCGACGAAAGCCGGCCCGGCTGCCGGGGTCGATTGACGGGCGGCGAATGTACCGGCCAATGCGAAGGCGGCGAGAACAAGTCCTGCGAGGCGAAGTACGGGCGGGTGCATGGCTGTCCTCTTCGTCAGCGGCCAACGGAATTCTTGCGCGTCAGGTTTTGATCGACTTGGCGGATTCGTGGATGGCCGCGCGGATCCGGTGATAGGTGGCGCAGCGGCAGATATTTCCGTCCATGGCCTTGTCGATATCGTCGTCGGTGGGATTTGGAATTTGTGAGAGCAGGCCGATTGCCGCCATGACCTGGCCGGGCTGGCAATATCCGCACTGCGCGACATCCATTTTCACCCAGTTGGCGACGACGGCCTCGGCGACCGGCCCCTTCGCGCCTTCAATGGTGGTGACCTCGCGCCCAACGACGTCGCGGGCCTGAATCTGGCAGGAGCGGACGGCTTCGCCATCGACATGAACCGTGCAGGCGCCGCACAGCGCCTTGCCGCAGCCGAATTTCGTACCCGTCAATCTGAGATCGTCGCGCAAGACCCACAAAAGCGGAGTATCGGGTTCGGCCTCTATCGACCTCGATTCCCCGTTGACCTTGATCGAAATCGCCATGTCACGTGCCTCTGTTGTGGATCGGAATTGTGGTTCGGGCGGGTTCTTGTCGGCAGCCGAAACCGGTCTGCGGCCGCTCACCGGTCACATGGCGACGCCAAAGCGCTTGTGCAACCACCAATATGCTCTCTCCGCGACGGATTGACGGCAACCTGGGCCCGAGGGTTGTCAGCTACTCTGACACGCTCCATAATGCGTCCGGGAGGTTGGCGGCGGACGTATCACGCGCTAACCGGGTCAGGTCCGGAAGGAAGCAGCCCTACCGATTGTGAACGGGTTGTTCGTCAGCCTCCTTTGAATTCTCCTCGCGGGGCGCGTTCGGATCGGCTGCTGAGGCAACCGGAATCTGGCGTCCTAGTTGCGTGCCCGGGATCTCATGGCCAAAAAGAAGAGCGAGAGCGGCGACGGCACAGACAAAGCCGCGTCCAGCGAGTCGGGAGCCGCCAAGCCCTATGTCGTGCTCGCGCGCAAATACCGCCCAAAAACCTTCGAAGACTTAATCGGCCAGGACGCGATGGTGACGACGCTGAAGAATGCCTTCGCGTCTGGGCGTATCGCGCAAGGCTATATGCTGACCGGCGTGCGCGGCGTCGGCAAAACAACAACGGCTCGCATTCTGGCGCGTGCCTTGAATTACGAAGCACCCGGTATAGACAAGCCCACGATCAACATGCCCGGCCTCGGCAGCCACTGTGCCGAGATCATGGAAGGCCGCCACCCGGACGTCTTCGAAATGGACGCCGCCTCCAACACCGGCGTCGACAACATCCGCGAGATCATCGAGAGCGCGCAATACATGCCGCTTGTCGCGCGCACCAAAGTCTTCATCATCGACGAAGTTCACATGCTCTCGAAAGGCGCATTCAACGCGCTTCTGAAGACGCTGGAAGAACCGCCGGGCCATGTGAAATTCATTTTCGCAACGACTGAAATCCGCAAGGTTCCAGTTACCGTCCTCTCGCGCTGCCAGCGTTTCGATTTGCGCCGCGTCGAGCAGCCGGTGCTGGTTCAGCATTTCAAGAAAATCGTCGCAAGCGAAGGGGCCAAGGCCGATGACGACGCGCTCGCCCTCATCGCGCGTGCTGCTGAAGGCTCGGTGCGTGACGGTTTGTCGATCCTCGATCAGGCGATAGCTCTGAGTATGAATGTGGGCGAGGGGCGCGTTACGGCCGCTAAGGTGCGTGCCATGCTCGGCCTTGCAGACCGGGCGCGCGTCTTCGATTTGGCGGAGGCGCTGTTCAAGGGTGATGTTGCGAGCGCATTGGAAGGTCTGAAAAGCCTCCATCACGACGGCGCAGAGCCGGGACAGATCGTGGCCGACTTGGCTGAAGCGGTTCACATCGTCGCCCGTATCAAGGCGGTTGGCGAGGAGCCGGCCGGCGAAGCGCTATCTTTGGAAGAAAAGAAGCGCGGATCGGCGCTTGCCGCGCAACTGTCGATGCCGTATCTCGCGCGCGCCTGGCAAATGCTGCTCAAGGGTCTGGAAGAAACGGCCCGCTCGCCAAATCCTTTTGCCGCCGCAGAAATGGTTCTGATCCGGCTCGCCTATACAGCGGATCTGCCAACGCCCGACGACTTGATCAAGACCTTGGGCGGCGGCACGATGCCGGCCCGCAAGAGCGCGGCTCTTCGCGCGCCCGAGGCATCGGGCAGCGGACCGCTCAATCAGGCCGCAGCTCAAGCCTCCGCTGTGTCTACCAGCGTTGCGGAAGCGGACGTTGATGGCGAGTTGTTTGGCGAGAGCGAATTCGACGATCTTGATGCGGCTGATCCTGAAGCGCTGGGTGACGATGTGAGCGATGGCTTAGACCGCGCAGCCATCGTCCTGCCCGATCCGCGCGCGTTCACGGAAGTCGTGGCGCTGGCCAGCTTGAAGCGCGACGCCAAACTTAAAATGCATCTCGAAGATCATGTGAGCCTTGTGAAGTTCGACGCGGCTGCGGGGTCGATCGATCTGTTTCTCTTGCCCGGCGCGCCATCCGAAATGGCCAACGATCTGCGCGAAAAGCTGAACGCATGGACCAAGCGGCGATGGGTGGTCGTTCTTTCCAAGGAAGCAGGCGCGCCCGCCATCGGTGTTGTGCGGCGCGAACGGGAAGCAGCTGAATTGCAGTCGTTGAAATCGCATCCCGCGGTCAAAGCCGTGCTCGACGTTTTTCCCGACGCCCGGATTGTCGAAATCAGACGCATCGCCGGTGCTGTTAACGAGTCGGACGACGAAAGCGCGGCGGGCTAGTCAATTGCGAGAGGTCACACATGAAAGACGTTATGGGCATGATGAAGAAGGTGGGCGAGATGCAAGCCCGACTGAAGCAAGTGCAGGAAGAATTGGAGCGCGCCGAGTACGAAGGTAAATCCGGCGGCGGTCTCGTAACGGCAACCGTCGATGGTAAGGGCACGCTCAAGAAGATCCGCATCGACCCCTCGCTCGCCAGAGCCGACGAAGTCGAAATTCTTGAAGATCTGGTCATCGCTGCGGTGAGCGACGCCAAAAACAAGGCCGATGCCGCCATGCAATCCAAAATGGGCGAAGTGACCAGCGGGCTACCCATTCCGCCCGGCATGAAACTTTTTTAGCCGTGCAAAACCCGCAGGGCACAAACGGCTGAGATGTCCCGAAAAATCGCAGGGCCCGAAATCGAGCGCCTGGTTCAGTTGTTGGGCCGGTTGCCGGGGCTTGGGCCGCGTTCCGCGCGCAAGGCCGTGTTGGCGCTTTTAAAGCGGCGCAATGATCTACTGATCCCACTGAACGAAGCCTTGCAGCAGGCGGTCGATAAAATCGCCGAGTGCCCCGATTGCGGAAATCTCGATACGGTCAGCCCGTGCAGCATCTGTCAGGATCCGCGCCGCGATGCCTCTCTCATCGTCGTCGTCGAAGAGGTCGGCGATCTGTGGGCACTTGAACGCGCGGCTATCGTGTCTTGCCGCTATCACGTACTTGGCGGTCACCTGTCCCCGCTCGATGGCATAGGCCCCGACAAACTCAACATCGCCAAGCTGGTCGAACGGGCAAACACTGGTGGCGTCAAAGAAGTGCTGCTTGCACTCAATGCGACAGTCGAAGGCCAATCGACCGCCCATTACGTATCCGAGCAACTGGCAAGTGCTGGGTTGACCGTCTCGCGGCTGGCCCAGGGCGTACCCATGGGCGGCGAACTCGACTATCTCGATGAAGGCACGCTGGCCGCAGCATTCAAGGCGCGGCGCAAACTCTAAGATCATTTGGCAACGCGCTCGCGATGCCGTTCAAAGGATGTCCATGACAACAGCCGCGCCGCAACGCCGGACGACTGCGCCGCCCAAGTTTGTGTCGGGATCGATCCTGGGGCACATTTTGAACATGACGGCGGCCGGCGCGCTCGGGCTGATGGCGGTCTTCATCGGCGATCTTGCGAACATGTACTTTCTCAGTCTCGCGGGCGACCAAACGGTGGTCGCTGCCGTCGGCTACGCGAGTTCAATACTGTTTTTCTCAACCTCGATCGGTATTGGCTTATCGATCGCGGCATCCGCGCTTGTGTCCCCGGCGATCGGCGCAAACTTGCGCGTACGGGCGCGCCGCTTGTCGGCGCATGCGCACGTTTTGGCCTTCAGCATTTCGGCAATGCTGAGCTTGGTGCTGTGGCTTCTCATTCCGAATTTGCTAACGCTGCTGGGAGCTGCGGGGCGCACCCACGCACTCGCCGCGCATTATCTGGTCATTCTCATTCCCACTCTGCCATTCTTGGCGATGGGCATGGCATCGACAGCCGTGCTGAGATCAGTGGGTGATGCGCGCCGCGCCATGTACGTGACGATGGGTGCCGCAATCGTCAACGTGTTGCTCGACATGCTGTTGATCCTCAAATTGGGCTGGGGAATCGAAGGCGCAGCAATTGCATCGGCGATTGCGCGTGTGGCGGTAATGGCAATCGGACTTTACGGTGTGATTTGGGTGCACGATCTTATGAGCCGGCCGAAAGTCGCGACACTTATTGCCGATGTGCCTGCCTTCATGAAGATTGCGGTCCCAGCGATGCTGACTAATATTGCAACGCCCGTTGGCAACGCCTATGTGACCGCCGCCATGGCTCCCTTCGGCGACGGCGCGGTGGCCGGCTGGGCCATCGTTGCACGCGTTACGCCCGTTGCCTTTGGTGCAATCTACGCGCTTTCAGGTATAGTCGGCCCCATCATCGGGCAAAACATGGGCGCGCGCCTGCCAGACCGTATGCGGGGTACGCTAACCCAATCGCTTTTTGTGATGACGGCTTTTACTGCCACAGCCTGGCTTGTCTTGGCTCTAACAGCCAATGGCCTCGCGTCGGCCTTCAACGCGACAGGCGAGGCGCGCGAGCTCATCGTCTTTTTTTGCCGCTGGCTGTCACCGTTGTTTGTTTTCCTTGGCGCCATGTTCGTGGCCAACGCGGCCTTTAACACCCTCGGCCAACCTCACTATTCCACTTTGTTGAATTGGGGCCGGGCAACTCTTGGAACAATTCCCTTCGTGATGGCCGGCGCGCATTTTGCTGGCGTTAAAGGGGCGTTGGCGGGAAATATGGTGGGGGGTATCGTGTTTGGCGTGATTTCGGTTATCCTTGCGTATCGGCTGGTTGACCGTATTGGTGGCCGAATCACCACGGCGCCTCCCTAAAGCGAGGTGACTAAGCAACGTATCCACAGGTCTGGTGCCAAATCTGTATCGGCCGAACTAGGATCTTACCATTCCGTAGTTTAGTCATATAGTCATACGACTGATTTGATCTATTCTATTCATTCGCCTTTTTCAGATTTCGGCCCATCCGTCGCAGGTCTTCCTTGAGCGCGTTCGACGAAAAAAAGCCCCTGCTATTCAGGCTCCGGCAGGGTCTGCTTGATCTATCGCGCCACCAGAAGCGTGCGATTTTGGCGGCAGCCGATTTTACAGCCCTATCGCTGGTGCTCTGGGGCGTGATCTCGGTCCGCTACAACGAATTCTACGTTCCGCCCACGTGGTCAGCCACGCTGCTGCTGTTCGCCGCCCCGCTTCTCACTATCGTCACTATGGCCCATATGGGGCTCTACCGTTTTGTGACCCGCTATCTTGGGTCGCGCGGCCACGGGCGCATTGTTGCTGGCGTTGCCGTCTCGGTGTTGATCTGGGCCTTGCTTGTCTTTATGTCGGGCCAACTCGGTATTCCAAGGTCCGTCGTCATAAGTTATGGCCTCGTCGGATCGCTCGTTGTGATCGCTAGCCGCCACGTCGTCGGTTGGATGCTCAAGACGTCCGGTATTGTCCTGCCGGTTTTCGACGACAAGGCCGAGCGCCATCCCGTAATCATATACGGGGCTGGCCAGATGGGACTCGACCTCGCAACGGCACTCTACCGGGCCCGCAGCAAGGAAGTTGTCGGCTTCTGCGATAATTCACCCTCGCTCTGGGGACAGTATGTCGGCGGGTTCAGGGTGTACCGCCCGGAGCGGCTCGGCCCTACAATCGAGCGCTACAACGTCAAGGAAGTCTTACTCGCGATCCCTGCGCAGGATCGAAACGAGCGCCGCCTCGTTCTTAAGGAGCTTGAGAACTATCCAGTCGCGGTCAAGATCATGCCGTCGCTGGACGAGATTGCCTCAGGACGTGTTTCTGTCACAGATCTTAGGCCGCTTGAAGTCGAGGATCTGCTTGGGCGCGATCCTGTGCCGCCCAATACCGAGCTTTTGGCGCGCCACACCAAAGGCAAGAATGTTCTGGTGACCGGAGCTGGAGGATCTGTCGGGTCCGAACTGGTGCGTCAGGTGCTCAGGCAGGGACCGCGCCGGCTCGTGCTTCTCGACGTATCGGAAGCCGCGCTCTATGAGATTGCCATGGAAGTCGCAGACTTGGTCGCGGCACGTAAGGCGGATGCCGAGAAACCCGAAATCCTGCCGGTTTTGGGCTCCGTGCTCGATGCTGCACTTGTCACTGAAACTCTGCGCCGCGCCGAGATCGAGACCATCTATCATGCGGCCGCTTATAAGCATGTCCCGATCGTGGAACAGAACGCAGCGGTCGGCCTATCCAACAATATATTCGGAACTGAAGTCGTGGCCGAGGCCGCTATAGCGTGTGGCGTCGAGCGCATGGTTCTGATCTCGACCGACAAAGCGGTGCGCCCGACAAATGTGATGGGTGCTTCCAAGCGCTTAGCCGAACTCGTCTTGCAGGCGCGCTCGTCTGTGAACCCATTGACGGTCTTTACGATGGTTCGTTTCGGCAATGTGCTGGATAGTTCCGGGTCGGTCGTGCACCGGTTCCGCCACCAGATCAAATCTGGCGGTCCCGTGACCGTTACCCATCCAGAAGTTATTCGCTATTTCATGTCTATCCCTGAGGCGGCCGAACTCGTCATTCAGGCAGGCGCCATGGCTAAAGGCGGCGATGTGTTTGTTCTCGACATGGGCGAGCCCGTGAAAATCGACGACCTGGCGGCTCTCATGATCCGCTTGAGTGGCTATGATGTACGCAACGACGCCAATCCCGATGGCGATATCGCAATTGTTTATACCGGGCTGCGTCCGGGCGAAAAGCTGTACGAAGAACTACTTCTCGGTGCCAACACCACAGGGACGGAGCATCCGCGCATATTGCGTTCCGACGAACCGGCATTGTCTCCTGCCGAGCTGCAGCGCGAGCTTGGTCTGCTAAAGGCCGCCATGGACATGCGTGACGTCGAAACAATCCAAGCTGTTCTGACGCGCACGGTTGAAGGCTACCGTCCAGACGCAGACTCTCAAGCCACCGAGAATATACCTGCTGCCGTATGGGTCGCTCCCACCAGGACACTTCATTGAAGGTGCTCCTGTCATTGAAGGTTGATTGGGCCAATGCCATCAGAAACGGCTGAGGCTGCGACGAAGCGGTTTGTGGTTGCAGGGCCTTCAGCATTGCTGATTGCGCGTCTGCGCGGCGGTCTCATCCGCGATTGCATCAGCCGCAACACGCACGTGTTGGCTATGGCGCCCGCGCTGCGCGCCGAAGATGCGCCCGCGCTCTTGTCGATGGGTGCAGAAGTTGAGGCCTTCGTCTTGAGAGATGAGGGCTTTTCGCTTTGGCCCGAACGCAAAGCCATTGGCATGCTTGCAGCGCAGTTGAAACTATCGAGGCCGGATGCCGTCTTGGCGTTTGGCTCGATCGCGCCGTTCGTGGTTGCCGCCGCAAAGCGCGCCGGCATCAAGCGCATCGTGCTCCTTATCAGCGAATTGCCAGAACGTGCCCGAAGCTTAAAGAGCAAGAAGCTTCGGCGAGCCATCAAGAATTCCGATGTGACAATCGTGCATAATCTCGAAGACGAACGCCTGATCAGCGAGGCGAAACTCTTGGGTTCCGGCCGCCTCGTGCGTGTGGCGGGCGCTGGTGCCGACATCGCTGGCATGGACGGGCTGGCGATGCCGGATCTCGGGCTGAACGGTGAGGTCGATCGCAAAACGCCGCTGGTGTTCCTTGCTTGCAGCCGTCTCGACCGGATCAAGGGCGTGGTCGATTATTTGGAAGCGGCAGCAATGGTCGCGTCAGAAGGACATGCCGTCCGGTTCATATTGGCAGGTCCTGAAGGTTCAGGCGCCGGCGCTGTTCAAATGGGTGCGATCAGCCGCCATTCGGCAAGTGTCGAATATGCAGGCGACGCGCGCGACTTGCCGGCCGCGATCAGAGACGCGCACGTCTTTGTTTGTCCCTCGCATCTGGAAGGCATGCCGCACGCGCTTCTTCAGGCGATGGCCGCCGGCCGGCCAATCATCGCGACAGACATCGCGGGATCGCGCGAGACCATTGATGAAATGGTCAACGGAACACTCGTGCCGCCACGCAATCCCGAAGCCTTAGCCGACGCATTCCGCAGACTTTTGAAGCACAGGGCGTTGCTGCCTGCGATGGCGCGCGCAAGCCGGGCAAAAGCCGCGCGCGGATTTGCGATGGCGGATGTCAATGCCCGCCTCATGGAGGCTTTGAAGCGGCCGTGACAGAGACACGCGCACAGGAGCGGCCGCGAGTTTTGGTCACGGGCGCATCGGGCTTTATCGGAGGGTTCGTAGCTGAGTATCTCCAAGAGAATGGTTGCGATGTCCGTGCTGCATGCCGCGCTAGTGCCGCGCCGGGACTAACTGTGACCGAGCGTGTCACTGCGCCGGACTTCAGCAAACCGTTTAATGCCGATCATTTGGTTCAAGGTATGGACCATGTAATCCACATCGCGGGGCTAGCGCACGCAACGGCGTCCATTTCCGAAGCGGTTTACATGGCAGTCAACGCCGAGGCAGCCCAACGTTTGGCGTCCTCAGCGCAGCGGGCTGGCGTGAAGCGATTTGTTTTCATGTCGTCTGTCAGGGCTCAGACAGGGCCGAGCGCGCTGGGTATCGTGACGGAAGCGCTGCCGTCGATACCAACTGATGCTTACGGCCGCTCCAAACTTACAGGCGAGTGTTTGATCACGGAAACACTGCGCGGCACGGCAACGGCGCCGGTCCTGCTTCGCCCCGTCCTCGTCTATGGGCCGGGCGTCAAAGGCAATATGGGGACGCTGATGCGTCTCGCCCGCTCGCCCTGGCCCTTGCCTGTCGCGGGGATTGCGGCGCGGCGCTCGCTCGTAAGCCGAGTCAATCTCGCGAGTGCTGTATTGCATGCGCTGCGCTCACCAAACCTTGGCGTAGGACCCTATCTCGTCGCCGACGACGAGGCACTCACTGTAGCTGAAATCTTTGGCGCGCTTCGCCAAGGGCTCGGCCGCCCCCCCGGCACGTTCAAGGTGCCGCAAAAACCCATCGAACTGGTTCTGCGATGTTTTGGCCGCGCCGCCGATCTCAAGCGTTTGTTTGGTGATCTGCGCGTTTTGACAGACGCCCTGCAGTCCACGGGTTGGAGAGCCGCAGTGCCGGTACGAGAGGGTCTTGCGGCGGCAATCCGGGGTGCGTAATCCCTGCCATGGTGCCGGCCTAATACGCCTGGATGGGGTCCATTGACGCTGGCACAAGACCCGGATTGACCCGGCAGTAGGTCTTGCCTATTTCATGTTCATGAGCGTGCTTCCTATCATCACCATACCCGACCCCGTACTGCGCAAGATCTCGGATCCCGTCGAGCGTATCGATAGCGCCGTGGTCAAGCTGATGGACGATATGCTGGAGACGATGTACGACGCGCCCGGCATCGGCCTCGCCGCTATTCAGGTTGGCGTCGCGCAACGTATCGTCGTGATCGATACGGCGGACGAAGGTGAAGCGCGCCAACCCTTATGCTTGGTCAATCCCGAAATTGTGAAGCTCGGATCGACAACCCGGCTTTACGAAGAAGGTTGCCTGTCAATTCCCGATGTCACAGTTGAGATCGAGCGGCCGGAAACTGTGACGGTGCGCTATATTGATCGTACGGGAAAGCAGCAGGAAATCGAGGCCGATGGCCTGCTTGCAACCGCCCTGCAACACGAACTCGATCATCTCGATGGTCATCTCATCATCGATTTTCTCTCGCGCCTAAAACGCGACATGATCATCAAAAAGTTCAAGAAGCAGAGCCGTATCTGACGGCGGCGCATTATGCCGGTCTCTAAGTTCCACACGGAAGGAAACTCAGGCGATGCGCATTGTATTCATGGGCACGCCGGACTTCTCGGTCCCGGTTCTCGAAGCAATCCTCGCGGCTGGGCACGATGTTGCCGCCGTTTACAGCCAGCCGCCGCGTCCAGCGGGACGAGGCATGGCCGAGACCAAATCGCCTGTGCATCGCGTCGCGGAGGCGCGCGGCATTCCCGTCTCGACGCCGGTCAATTTTAGGGCAGATGCCGACCGCGCAGCTTTTGCCGCTTTGCAGGCAGACGCTGCCGTTGTGGTTGCCTACGGCTTGTTGCTGCCGGTGGCTATTTTGGCAGCACCGCGGCTTGGATGTTTCAACGTCCACGCGTCAAAGCTTCCGCGTTGGCGGGGAGCGGCGCCGATTCAACGCGCTATCATGGCAGGTGATAAGACCACTGCAGTCATGGTGATGCGCATGGAAAAGGGGCTGGATACCGGTCCAGTCTGTTTGGCCAAAGACATCGAAATCGCGCCGGAGATGACCGCGGGTGAACTGCATGACCGGTTATCCGAGGCGGGTGCTGCGGCCATTGTTGAAGCACTTCACTTGCTCGAGGACGGCAAGCTCGTGGCAAAGCCGCAGGCCGAGGCGGGCATCACTTACGCCGCCAAGATCGGCAAATCTGAAACACATATCGATTTAACAAAGAGTGCGGACGAAGTCGTAAACCATATTCGCGGCCTATCGCCGTTTCCGGGCGCTTGGTTCTCGATGATGGGACCGCACGGCGAGGAGCGCATCAAAGTCTTGCGGGCCGTTTCTGTGGCGGGCAGTGGTGCCCCTGGCTTGGTGCTGGACGGCGATTTGACGATCGCGTGCGGGGAGGGTGCTGTGCGCCTGAAAGAGCTTCAGAGGGCCGGGAAAAAGGCCGTAAGCGCCGCCGAGTTTTTGCGGGGCTTCAAACTTGAGCGCGGAACGCTCGTGACCTAATCGCGGTTAATTTAAGCATAGGTCTAGAAGCCGGAGTTCCGGAGCGAAGTTAAGGCTAATCTCGATATGGGTTGTGTCATTTCGAGGAGGACGTCTGCCGATGTTACGCAAAATTGCGATCTCACTATTCGGTCTCGCAGGTGCTGCTGTCATGGCGGCCGCTCCCGCCGCGGCCCAAAGCTACACCACCAGAATCGAGACACGTCCCTTCTATGGCGCTGTCGTGACGCTTGAAGAAGGTGTGCGCGTTTTTCGCCCGCTTCCACCCGAGCGGCAGGTGATCATCAATCCGGGCGGGCAGACGCCGCTGAGCCTCGGGTTCAACGAAACAAACGTCTACGAACACAGGAACGTTTATAACCACAACTCTCATGATGGCGCGTCATATCGTTCGGGACGCACCGGAGGCGGGTTCTATGGTTATGCTCCAGGATACGGCCGCGGTTACGGGCGCTCTCATGGCCGCTCTCATGGCAATGGCCAATCGGGTGTGAGCGGCACGCCAACATTGCGCGGTGGCGGTCAGCATTGATCGTCTGCACAACACGACAGGGTTGAGTGGCAACGGCGCGCGGGCTAGGGAGTGAGCCCGATGCCGGACTTTTTCGATTTGAGCCACCACAACCATGCCGCGTTATCGCCTCCTCATCGAATATGACGGAACGACTTTTGTCGGCTGGCAGCAGCAGGCGGAAGGCGTTTCTGTGCAAGGCGCAATTAAAGACGCGATTGCGAAGTTCACTTGCGAGAGCGTCAGCGTTCGGGGCGCAGGGCGAACAGACGCGGGCGTGCACGCTTTGGGACAAGTCGCCCATTTCGATCTCATGAAAGACTGGGATCCGTTTCGCGTTCAAGAAGCGATCAATTTCCACTTGAAGCCGCGCTTCGCTGCCGTGCTTGAGTGTGCCGTCGCTGATCCCGGCTTCGACGCTCGTTTCAGCGCCACCAAACGCTACTACATTTATCGCCTCTTGTGCCGCCGCGCGCCGCCCGTGCTTGAACGCAATCGCGTTTGGTGGCTCAATCACGCGCTTGACGTTGATGCCATGGCCGAGGCGGCCAAGATTTTTGTCGGGCATCACGATTTCACGACGTTTCGTGCGGCGCAATGCCAGGCCAATTCGCCGGTCAAGACAGTTGACGCGATGAGTGTGGTGGCAGACGGGTCAGAAATCCGCATCGACATTTCCGCCCGGTCGTTCCTGCACAACCAGGTGCGCTCGATGGTTGGCACTCTCAAACTGGTCGGCGATGGCAAATGGACCGTACGCGATCTCGAAGAAGCACTCGCCGCTCGCGACCGCAGGCGGTGCGGGCCCGTCGCGCCGCCGTCTGGGCTTTATCTGGCGCGCGTTGACTACAGCAACGCAAGCGATCTCGTTACTGAACCAGGCGACAACGATGAATGACGCAGGCCGTCAGCGCTCTGTCTGGTCAGTGACCATGGCGAGGAATTCCTGCCGTGTCATGGCATTATCACGGAACGAGCCCAGCATGCGGCTGGTGACCATGTCGGTGCCGTGCTTGTGCACCCCGCGCGTCGTCATGCAGTGATGCTCGGCCTTGATCACGACGCCGACACCGTCCGGCTGTAAAACGTTCTGTATCGTGTTGGCAATCTGGGCGGTCATCTTCTCTTGTATCTGGAGACGCTTCGCGTAGGCATCCACAACACGCGCAAGCTTCGATATTCCGACCACCCGGCCTTTGGGGATATAGGCAACCCAGGCGCGGCCGACAATTGGCGCCATGTGGTGTTCGCAATGACTTTCAAAGCGAATCCCCCTTAATACAATCATCTCATCGTAGCCTTCGATTTCTTCGAAGGTCTTTTTCAGTATTGCCTCTGGGTCATCAGTATATCCCTTGAAGAACTCTTCAAAGGCGCGCGTCACCCGGGCTGGTGTTTCTTTTAGGCCATCGCGTGCGGGATCATCTCCCGTCCAGCGAATAATTGTCTTGAAAGCCGCCTCGACCTCTGTACGGCTCGGCTTAGTTGTTTTGGTCATCGAGTGTGGGCCTCAATCAGTAGATTTCATCTGCTTACTATTGCGACGATCTGGCCAGACACTTGCCTCTTTGGCGCACCGGCTTGGAAAGCGCAACAGAACTGACTACAGAGTAGGGTGTTTGAGGGCGGGCTGCTAGCCTGTCATCCCGCGGGGGGGTCGGTGTTTCCTAATAATCTCGACAGGTCGCAATATCCGCTGCGCACGAGGTACTGGGGCATCTTCAACGGCACCCTGGTAATGGCTGCAGCCGCAGCCACGCTCGTCACTCCGGGGACACTCGAAGTGACGTTGCCGATCTGCTTTGCAGGCTTTATCGCAGCCGCAATCGTGCGCAACTCCTATCGAAGCGCGATACCGGAGTTTGGGGCTGGTGCGCTGGTCGCTGTCGCATTTCTCGGCTTTGCAATGCTATCGGCGCTGTGGGCCGCGCATCCGTACGACACGCTGGGGTGGGGCCTTATTTCGGTTGTAGCCTTCCTGGGTTGCGGGATCGCCGCGCGCGTACTTCTTAGCGAACAACGCCGGAACATATTTCACATCAGCGAAGGATTATGGATTGGTATCGCGGCTGGACTTATTTATCTCGCCGCTGAGATCCTGACCAACCAGGCCCTCAAGGTTGGACTTTACAATGCTCTGCATCTCGGTCCCGGGGATCTGCGTCCACGGCATCATTTTAGCTGGAAAGCCGGGCAACTCATTTCTATTCTGCCGGCGGACCTGACACGCAACGTTGCGCCGGTACCGCTCTACATTTGGGCGACGCTGCTCGCGATCCGGGGAACGACGGCAGAGACAATGGTTCGCGCCATAATGTACGGCGTGTTCTCTTTGGCTGTATTTGTCGTCATGATTTCCGAGAATGAGACCGCCAAACTCGCTATTGCGGCAGGGGCATTGTTGTTTGTTCTATCGAACTGCAGACCACAATGGAGTTTGCGCTTGCTCCAAGTCGGCTGGGTGACGATCTGCTTGGCTATTGTACCGATATCTCTGGCGCTCTACAGGATCAACCTGCACAACGCCCCATGGCTGCAGCCAACTGCACAGCATCGCATCATCATTTGGAACCGCGTTTCCGAGGAAACGATGAAGTCACCAATCTTAGGTATTGGGGCGGGCATGACATATTGGAAATTCGACGGCAGCCTTGCTCCGAAGGAAGGCGAAATGCATTCGCGCTATTCGCGCGACGCGCACAGCGTATTTCTACAAACGTGGTTCGAGCTTGGCGTTGTCGGAGCCGCGCTGCTCGCGCTCATCGGATTGGCGGTATTGCAAAGAATAAAACGCCTTGGAACGGCTATGGCACCTTACGGTTACGCGACGTTTGCCAGTGCGGCTGTAACACTAGCTTCGAGTTGGGGCATGTGGCGCGTGTGGTTTGTCTATATGTTTGCCTTTGCCGTGGTCATATTCGCGATTGCAGTACGCGCGGGGATTCGTTCCGAACGAATGCCGGGGTTGCCGCACGCACTTGGCTGATACGGCCGCGGCGCCCGCGCACTTATTTCACCTATTCCGCTGGTGACATTCCAGGCGCCAATGCGACGGCTTTCTTTCGCTGAAGAGCGCGCACCAGGACGTAGAACACTGGCGTGAAGATTAGGCCAAACAACGTCACGCCAATCATGCCGGAAAAGACGGCCGTGCCCAGAGACTGCCGCATCTCTGCGCCCGCGCCTGTAGCGTAGACGAGCGGCAGCACGCCGAGAATGAAAGAGAGCGATGTCATGAGGATCGGCCGCAGCCGTGTGCGGGCCGCCTCTATCGCTGCTTGGCGCCGCGTCCGCCCGGCGTCCTCGGCCTGCCTGGCAAATTCTACAATCAGAATTGCGTTCTTGGCCGCAAGGCCGATAAGCACGACAAGCCCCACATCGACAAGGATATTGCGGTCGAGACCACGGAAGTTGATTCCAATCATCGCCGCGTAGATACACATAGGCACGATCAGAATGACGGCAAGCGGCAGGAGCCAGCTTTCGTAAAGCGCAGCCAGCAATAAAAACACGAAGACCACGGCCAATCCGAAAGCGAGAGTTGCCGTACTGCCGGCGAGCTTTTGTTGCAGAGCGATCTCGGTCCATTCAAAACCAAAACCGGCAGGCAGTTTCTCCGCAACCAGCTTTTCCATCGTCGCCATAGCTTCGCCTGTCGAGTAGCCGCGCTTTAGCTGAACCTGAACCTCGGCCGCTGGATAGAGATTAAATCGCGGCACACGGTATGCGCCCGTCGCATCGCTGAAGGTGGCGATGGAGCCGATCGGCACCATTTCTCCTGTGTTGCTGCGCGTCTTCAGGTTGGCTACATCGCGAAGAGACAGGCGGTAGGGATCATCCGCTTGCGCGGTCACTCGGAACGTGCGTCCCAGCATATTGAAGTCATTGACAAAGGTTGAGCCCATATAGGTCGAGAGCGTTTCGAAGACGCGATTAACGGGCACGCCGAGCTGCTCGGCTTTCGTCCTGTCGATGTCGGCATACACTTCGGGTGTTCGGACATTAAAGAGTGAAAACGCTTGGGCAAAGCCGGGGGTCTGGCCGAGTGGGCCCGCGATGCCCCAGGCTGCTTTCTCGAGAGCCGGCAAACCGCGCCCCGCGCGGTCTTGCACATAGCCCTTGAGGCCGCCGCCGGTGCCGATGCCCGGCACGGAAGGTGGCTCAAGTACGAAGACGAAGGCTTCGCGAACTTCGCTCATTGTCTTGCGCAAATCGGCAAGGATTGCATCTTTGGTAAGGCCAAGCTTTAGCCGTTCTTCGAACCCTTGCAAACGCACGAAGACGACGCCGGCATTAGGCGAGTTAATTCGCGTCGCACCATCGAAACCGACGAAGGCAACGGCGTGTTCGATGCCGGGGCGGGTGAGGAGGAGTTCCGAGGCTTTGCGCACGACCGCGTCGGTTCGTTGCAGGGTAGATCCTGGCGGCAGCTGAAAAACGGTAATCAGATAGGCGCGGTCGAGCTGCGGAATGAGGCCCGTGGGCGTTGCATCCAATTGCTTCTTTGTCAAAAAGAGCAAGCCGCCATAAGCCACGAGCATCAGAACGCCGACAGTGATCAACTTTCCCGTCAGCCAGGCATATCCGTTCGCCAGTTTATCGAAGCCCCAGTTAAAGGCGTTGAAAAACATCCTGACCGGCCAGAACAAATAATACCCGATGCTATGGACTTCTTCTCCGTGCCGGTGAGGTTTTAAGAGGACGGAAGCCAGTGCCGGTGAAAGCGTGAGTGAAACAAATGCGGAAATGGCCGTCGAAGCCGCGATCGTGATGGCGAACTGCTTGTAGAACGTGCCTTGAAGGCCGGTGATGAAGGCCGTCGGGATGAAAACGCCCATGAGCACGAGGGATATCGCGATCAGGGCACCGCCGACCTCATCCATGGTTTTGTGCGCTGCTTCATTTGGACTGAAGCCTTGCCGCAAATAGCGCTCGACGTTTTCGACAACGACAATTGCGTCGTCAACGACGATGCCAATCGCAAGCACGAGGCCGAAAAGCGAAAGCGTGTTGAAGTTAACGCCCACGGCACTCATCACCGCAAACGTGCCGATGAGAGACACAGGAATAGCAAGTATGGGAATGATCGCCGCCCGCCAAGTCTGCAGAAAGAGAATGACAACGGCGACGACGAGTAGGATCGCTTCAGCAAGCGTCATCAAGACCGCATCAATCGAGTACTGAATAAATTCGGTCGGATTATAAATTATCTTGAATTCTACCCCTGGCGGGAAGTTGCCTGACAAGTCCGTCATGGTCTTTCGCACCGCAGCCGCGGTTGCGAGCGCATTCGAGCCTGGACGCTGAAATAATACGATAGCGACCGCTGGCTTGCCATCCAAAAGCGAATTGACGGTGTAGTCCTGAGCGCCGAGTTCGACGCGGGCCACATCCTTGACGCGGATGAACTGTCCGGTGGGCTCGGCACGAATGACGATGTTCTCGAATTCCTCGGGGCTCGAGAGGCGCCCTAGTGTTTTCACGGACAGCGTATAGGCGGCATCCGAAGCTGCCGGGGGCTGATTGATGGCACCGGCGGCAACCTGCAAGTTCGACGCTCTTAGCGCCTGCACGACGTCGCTGCCGGTCAAGCCGCGCGCTGCAACTTTAGCGGGGTCAAGCCACACACGCATGGCGTAGTCGCGCGCACCGAAGACAAGTACGTTTCCGACGCCATCAATGCGCCCAAGCACATCTTTGACGTAAAGCGTCGAGTAGTTCGAAATGTATTGTTGGTCGCGCGTGCCGTCAGGAGACGTCATATGCACGACAATCATCAGATCGGGCGAAGCTTTACGCACCGATACGCCGAGGCGGCGTACGTCTTCTGGAAGCCGTGGTTCGGCGACCGCGATGCGGTTCTGAACGAGAACCTGAGCTTGATCGACGTTTGTGCCGGGGCGGAAGACGACATTCACAGATAGCTGGCCGTCACCTGTTGAAGCGCTGTCAATATACAGCATATTGTCGACGCCGTTGACTTCTTGCTCAATCGGCGTCGCAACGGTTTCGGCGATCACTTGGGCCGATGCGCCAGGATAGGTGGCGCGAATATTGACGGTCGGCGGGGCTATTTCAGGATATTCTGAAATCGCCAAGCTGCGTCCGGCGATGAGACCGATGATAGTAATCATCAGCGACAAGACGGCGGCGAAGATAGGCCGTTCGATAAAATAGTGCGAGAAACGCATTCTTGCCGTCCTTGTTCGCTCGCCTATTTACTCATGACCGATGCGATGGTGCCGTTAACAGGTGCCACTTTCACCCCAGGCCGGACCATCGGATTGGCGATACCCTCGATGATGATTTTCTCATCGCCTTTGAGGCCGCTCTTGATCACGCGAAGGCCGTCGCTCATGGGTCCAAGTGCGATGGGAACAGGAGTGACGACGTTTTCATCATTGACGGTCATGACGATCTTGCGTGCCTGATCCGAGACGATCGCCGCATCGGGAACGAGAAGGACGTCAGATTCTCCGCCAAACAGAGATAAGCGTGCAAACACTCCAGGCGTCAGAAGTCCGTTTTTGTTGTCGAAGATGGCGCGTCCGCGCATCGTTCCCGAACGCTCGTTCATGGCATTGTCAACGAAGTCCATTTGGCCTTCATGGCTCCATTCGGTCTCATCGGAAAGTTTCACACGTACCGGGTTGGCGGTGTCGCGCGACGAGGGGCGTTGTCCTGCGAGAAAGAGCCGCGAGTAGCGCAGATAATCGGCTTCAGAAACATCGAACACAAAATGGATCGGGTCGAGCGAGACGATCGTTGCCAGCAGCGTCGCGCCGGCAACGCCACCGCCCACCAAGTTGCCGGCGTCGACTTTCTTGTCGGAGATGCGGCCCGAAATCGGTGCGCGCACTTCGGCCCATTCAAGATTAAGTTCGGCTGATTTGAGGTTGGCTTTATTTGCGAGAAGTTGAGCTTGCGCGCCGCTCAAACTTGCCTTGCGCTGATCGAAGACTTGTTCGCTCATAACTTTGGACTTGGCGAGTGGCTCGGCGCGCTCGACCTCGGAAGTTGCGAGTGCGACCTGGGCCTCTTGCCGGGCGACGTCGGCCTTCGCGACATCAACCGCAATCAGAAAGGGCCGTTTGTCGATCGTAAACAGCGGATCTCCGGCCTTCACTAGAGTTCCGTCCTTGAAATGCACCTGTTCGATGAACCCGGAAACGCGGGGCCGGACTTCCACCCTTTCGACAGCCTCGAAGCGTCCCCAGTATTCGTCCCAGTTTGTGATCCGCTTAGCGAGCGGCTGGGCGACAGTGACGGGGAGCGGCGGCGGCGCAGTTTGCGCGGCGGCACTCGTGGCGAGCGCTAATAGAACAGAGGTGGCAAATGCAAGACGGGCTTTCATTCGATCTGGATCCTGAAAGAGCGCTGGGTGCACGCGGCCCTGGCCCTAGAACTGGAAGGCGGCCGGATCACATTCGCGCGGCCGTGTTTCCGGTTCAATTTGGTTGAACCATTATCACTTCCAGCCCGGCACTGACACCGCCAACTTTGGCATGGCTATCCCGTTGCGGCGCAGCTGATGTCATAGCAAGGCCGCCTGTTTTTGCGGCAGAAATTTGCATATTGGGAGAATTGGAGTTCTGACGTCACGGCCACAGTCGCCATCAGTTCAGGGTGCTCACGACATCTCATACCCTAGCAACATCCGGTGCTGCGGCGGGTGTTCGGCATGGGATGACAAACCAGACCGCGCCTCAAGCCCGCCTGTGCCACTATCGGCCTCCCCTTAATATGTGGGTAAAATACCACCATAGATTGTTTATAAGACGATTTATTAACCCCTAAGGTAGAATAATGCGTTGCGGTACACGCAAAAATATATATAAACGTCGTTTCTGCTCTCTTTAGTTGTTGCGTTTCGTAGTGGCGTTTCCGTTGACCATTATGGGAGTTAGCAATGACTTGGTTGTTCGACCGTTCAAAGGCTTTTTGCCAGCGCATTGCGCTCATTACCCTCGCTCTCGGCTCCGCCGGGTGCGCCGTTTCTCCAACGGAACTTAGCGACGCAGAGCTTGATGCTGCGGTCGACCGTAACCGGGCGGGGATCAATGCCGATCGGGAGCCCTTGTCTAAAACGGTCACGCTCTATGATGCGATGGCGCGGGCATTAAAGTACAATCTCGATCACAAGGTTGAAGTTGCCGAGCAGGTGCTGCGCGAGAAGGAGCTTAATCTTGAGCACTTCAGCTTGTTGCCGGGTGTCGCGGCTAATGCCGGCTATGACGGCCGGGACCGTTACAACGCGTCCTCGAGCCTCAATCTTGGGACCGGTACGCAGAATTTTGGCTCATCGACGAGTCAGGAAAAAGAAATAAAGACGTCAGACATCGCGTTCAGCTGGAACATCCTGGATTTCGGGCTGTCCTATGTTCGTGCTCATCAAGCCGCCGATAAGGTTCTGGTGCAAAACGAGTTGCGCCGTAAGGTGGCGCAGCGGGTCATCGAAGACGTGCGCTCCGCTTATTGGCGTGCCGCGTCCGCACAGCGCCTGACGAAACGTCTGAAATCCGTGGAACAGCAGGCGAAAGAGGCCGAGCGCGACATCAAGAAGCTGTCTGCTGACGCGACGACATCGCCGATTACGGCGTTGACGTATGAGCGGGAGCTGGTCGAAATTGAGCGCACAATCCGCGATCTGCAAAGAGATCTAACAACCGCAAAAGCTCAGCTAGCGGCGCTTATGAACGAACCGCCGAGCGCGAAGTTCGAGGTCGCGGATCCGTCCGATCCGCCGCATCCGCTCGCAGTGAAAGGTCGATTTGACGATCTCGTGCAGTACGCACTCTATAATCGTCCGGAACTGCGTGAAGTTGAGTATCGCAAGCGCATTAATGCCGATGAAGCGCGTGCTGCGTTGCTCGAATTGCTGCCGGGCCTTCAGCTCGCGGCAGGAGCTAACTTCGACAGCAATGACTTTCTTGCTAACAATAATTGGATAAATTGGGGCTCGAAAGCCAGCTGGAACCTAATCCGCGTTTTCTCGTATCCGGCACGGAGTGCAGTGGTTGAACAGCAAGACGAACTGCTCGATTCTCGCGCATTGGCTATGACAATGGCGGTGATGACGCAAGTCTATGTTAGCCGCACGCGTTACGGCCACTCAATCAAAGAGTTCGAAGCGGCTGCCAAGTACCGAAATGTCCAGCGGCGCCTTGTCGGACAGATTAGACAAGAGGCTGCGGCTGGCCGTGTCGCCGCCCAGACCGCGGTGCGCGAAGAACTGAACGCGGTGGTGGCGGAAGCGAAGTTCGATATCGCGTATGCCTCAACCCAGAACGCTTACGCCAATCTTTTCGCATCCCTCGGCCTCGATCCATATGCGAACGAAATTGACAGCGGTCTGCCGGTTGCTGAGTTGAGCCGCAACTTGCAGCGGATTCTTGCGGGGTTATCGTTGCCTGGGTCATGGGCGGTTCAGGCGAGCCTGAACCAGAAGGGCTGACGGGACCTAATCATGACCAGACGTGCTCGCCTCACATGTATCGTCCTGATCTTTGTTGCTGCCGCTGAGAAGCCGGCCAAAGCAAGAAGTTTCAGGGGCTTGGTCAGGGCCTTGAACCAGGTCGCAATATCCATTGAGTTTGAGGCTAAGGTTTCGCGCCTTGGTTTCAGGGAAGGTGAAGAATTCCGCAAAGGAGACGTGCTTGTCGCTTTCGATTGCCGCAGGCAATTAGCGGAACTCAAGGCGCTCGAAGCAACCGCCCGCGAGATGAGTTTCACGCTGCAAAGCAATGAACGGCTATTCAAGTATAAAGCAGCGGGAAGCAACGATTTGGAAATTTCTCGCGCCAGAGCGGATAAAGCGGAAGCGGAGGCAGAAGCTTTCCGTATTCGCCTTGACCAGTGCGCAATTAATGCTCCCTTCGACGGGAGCGTGGTGTCGCTGGCGCTGCATGAGCACGAGTACGCAGTGCCTCAGAAGCCGTTCATGTCTATTCTCGATGTTGGAGCCAGCGAAATCGAAGTTATCGTACCTTCGTCTATCGTTCACAAGTTGCCGCCTGGCGCATTGCTTACGTTTTCTATCGACGAGACGGGCGAGACGTTGCCGGCGACGATCGATAGGCGTTCGAGTTCTGTCGATGCCGTTAGTCAGACGACCAAGATCTATGCGAAATGGCAGAATGCGCCAGCCGGGGTTTTGCCAGGCATGAGTGGCACGGCGGAATTCGACGCCATAGGACAAACAGCCGATGGCGCTCGATAAAACGAAGTCCGGGCAACCTGCTGTCCCGCCGCGCAGTCTTCCCGTTCGGCCGGCACTGCAGCAGCGCCAGACTAGTCGCGACGTAACGGCGAACTTGCCGCCGCCCGATATGGATGAGTCGCGGCCCCATCAAATACTCGGTCAAGTGCCAGCCAATACCACCGCATTTGAAGCGCTCTTGCGCATAGAATCTGAGGCCCGCGCAGCGGAAAGCGTCAGCGAACTTTGTCATTTGATCGCCAACGAAACGCGGCGGCTGACCCGAGCGCGGCAGATTTTCGTGGCCGAGAGAACAGTCGCAGGACCGATGAAAATCGTCGCGGTGTCCAATCTGGGCACGGTCGATCGTCAAAGCGATCTTGCAGCGGAACTCGAGCGCGCAATCGACATGCTTGATCGTGCAGCCGCTGTTGCGAAGCAGCCGTTTGCCGGTACTGGCGCAGGCGCAGGCGCCGGCGCCGGCACGCGCGATTGCGTGCCGCACTCCTACCCATTTACAGAAATGCTGTGGCTGCCTTTTAAGCGCCGGAGCGGGGAAGTCTTCGCCGGCATGCTGCTCACGCGCGAATTGACATGGTCAAATTACGATACAGTCGTTTCGACGCGGCTAGCCTCGGCTTATGCGCATGCGTGGCGGGAGCTCACGTCGGTGCCAAGATATGCATCGAATCCGCGGCGCATGAGACGTTTCGGGCTCTTGACCCTGCTCGGCGGGGCGGCGGCGTTGTTTATCCGGGTATCCATGACGGCCTTGGCGCCGGTCGAAGTTGTTGCGGCGTCACCGTTTGTCGTCGCGGCCCCCCTTGATGGTGTCATCGACGATGTGTTGGTGGAACCAAGTGCCGCTGTCAAAAAAGATCAGGTGCTCTTGCGCTTTTCCGATACGGTTTTGCGCAATCGCGCCGGGACAGCCGATCGCGAGGTCGTCGTTGCCGAAGCACAGCTGAAGAAAGTGTCGCAAAGTGCCTTTGACGATCCGCGCGGACGCCATGAACTGGGCGTAGCAGACGCGGAACTAGCCCTTAAGAAAGCGGAACGGGATTTTGCTAAGGAACTCTTGTCAAAAACGGTCATGTTGGCACCCCGCGACGGTATCGCCGTCTACCCCGACCGAAAAACGCTAATTGGAAAACCGGTTTCGGCTGGCGAACGCATCATGGAAATCGCGGTGCCGGCCGACGTTGAGCTGAGAGTCGATCTTGCCGTGGAAGATGCCATGGCTCTTGAGAAAGACAGTCGCGTCAAGGTGTTCCTGGATGTTGAGCCATTGTCGGCGAGGTCTGCAAGGGTTGTGCGCTCGGAGTTCCGCGCGAAGCAGGGCGACAACGGAACAATGACGTTCAAGACGACAGCAAAGTTTGATACCGGCAAACGCGAGCCACCGCGACTTGGCCTTCGCGGCACAGGACAGATCTACGGCCAAAGCGTGCCGCTGGCGATCTACCTGTTGCGGCGGCCTATATCAGCGTTGCGCCAGATTTTCGGCCTATGACGCCGGCGCTGCAATCGGCACCGAGGCCGCTGCCTGCGTTGCGCGGTGAACTCATGTTGTCGCGCCGTGAAGGCCGGACGCGCTCGCGCGGCAACGCGCTCATTATCGATCCGCTGGCACGACGATATATTGCCATTGACGAGGATACGCATACGCTCTTGGCATTGTGGAGCAGTTGCAAGACTGAAGAGGAACTTATTGGTGTTGCGTGGGCAAAACATTCGATTGCAGCAAGTGCCGATGACATTGCGGCGCTGAGAAAATTTCTCGATAACAACAAACTGATCGCAGATGGATCTGATACCGATTGGAAAGCGCTTGCTGACAACGAAAGAAAATCTCGGCCGTCCTGGCTGGCGTGGCTGATCCACAACTATTTGTTCATTCGTGTGCCATTGCTGCGCCCGCAAAAATTTCTCCAAGCGACTGTCGGTCTGGCGGAGCCGCTTTATAGCCGCACGTTTTTTCGTCTGGTCCTCGTTCTCGGGCTGCTTGGTCTCTATCTCGTTTCCAGGCAATGGAGTCAGTTCGTCAGCACGTTCTCAAACTTTGCGTCGCTCGACGGCATCGTGATTTTGGCCTTGGCGCTCGTATTCGTAAAGGCGCTGCACGAGCTTGGTCATGCGTACACAGCTGTCAGATATGGATGCAAGGTGCCAGCGATGGGTATCTGCTTTATGGTGCTGGTGCCAATGTTGTACACCGACGTGACCGATGTCTGGACTCTGGGTTCCAGGCGTAAGCGTCTTGCGGTTGATGGCGCGGGTGTGATCGTCGAGTTGATCTTGGCCTGCGCAGCCACATGCCTTTGGGCTTTTCTGCCGGACGGCCCAATGCGCGCGGTTGTTTTCGCGGTCGCAACGACCGGTTGGTTGTCGAGTCTTGCACTCAATCTCAATCCATTCATGCGCTTCGATGGCTATTATCTGCTGTCTGATTTCCTTGAAATAGAAAACTTGCAGCCCCGCTCATTTGAAATGGGGTGCTGGCATTTACGCGAGGTTCTATTTGCAATCGGAAAACCGCCGCCGGAACGCTTTTCACCCAGATTGCAGCGTGGGCTGATTGCTTACGCGTACATGGTCTGGCTCTATAGATTCGTGCTGTTTACGGGGATTGCCGTCCTCGTCTACATGATGACATTCAAGATCCTTGGGCTGGTTCTATTCGCTATTGAGATCATCTATTTCATCGCTTGGCCGATTTGGGCCGAATGCAAGGAATGGTACGCCATGCGCAATATCATACTGCAAACAAGAAGAACGCACATCAGTGCAGCAGTTCTCTCGGGCATTGTTCTTTTGGCCTTGGTGCCTTGGCATACGACCATTGCCGTTCCCGCAACATTAGAACCGTCGTCCCTGCGAGATGTCTTTTCGATGCGCGGCGGTACGATCGTGCGTGCAAGCGTTGACTTTGGGCAGAGCGTTACGGCCGGCGACACATTGCTGGTTATAAAATCGTCTGAACTTGAGAAAACTATCGAACGGGCTTTGCGAGAGTCGGAGCTGGTGCGCTTGCGCCTTTTGCGCAGGGCTGCAGACGAGACCGACAGGGCGCAGAGCCTCGTGCTCGAAGACGAGCAGCGCTCGCTGGTGGCCAAGCTTGAGGGGCTTCAGCTCGAACGAATGGAGTTGACGATCAAAGCGCCAATTTCCGGCATCGTGCAGGAGGTCAATCCGGATATTCATGTGGGGCGGGAAATTTCGCGCGGAGAACCGATTGCGATAATCGCAGGGTCGTCCGGAGCCGTCGTGCGAGGTTTCTTGCAGGAAGACGATCTAAAGCGCTTGCCAGCGCCGGCCACCGGTATTTTTGTTCCAGAAAACATTTTTGAGCCGAAGGTCGAGGCGCGGTTGCGCGATATTGCGCTGTCGAGTTCGCCCGATATTTCCGCTGGCGAATTGACCAGTCTTTATGGTGGCGGCATTTCAGTTCGCGATGTTGGGCAGTACAATGAACAGAAGATTCTTGCGCCCATTAGCGCGCACTACCTCGTGACGGCAGATGCGCATGCAGGTTCGCAGACAGCCCGGCGGTCGCGGGGAACGCTTCTTTTCAAGGGGCGCGCAGAAAGTTTTGCAGTCAGAGCGGCCCGCCAAGTGCTAGCTGTGCTCATTCGCGAAAGCGGGTTCTGACCGCATTGCGCATTTTTCCGGCCACGTGTTTCTAACGCCGCGAATCCGGCGCTCCAAATAGAGTGGTGCGAAAACTATTTACACGTCCGAGATCAATTAATCTCCAAACCATGCTCCGGAACACGCACGCTTCGCGTGTATATTGTATTTTCAATTCATTAATGCCGTCGCCCAAAGTGCTAAATTTAGTTTTCCCCAAAGTAACAAATTGAGGCTCCAGGATACTCTGATCGGAAACTTATTATCGTAGTGAAATCAATGAATTAAGTTTGTTTCTCTCGTTCATGAGACGAATTGCAATTCTCAATGCCAATTAGGATTATCGGGTAAAACTGGTTTCCATTTTAGGGTTATCGAATTGGCAATAAATGACTGGTTGAATGCGGTGCAATCTCCGGTTGCTTCGCGGCCGGACCGTCGAATTGAGCCGAATTATTGACCTTGGGGACAGAAATGACCACGCAGAAATCTAACAAATCTCCCGTTTCGAACGAGCCCAATTCGATCGAACAAATGCGGCAGCAATTGAAATCGCCGTTGTCATATCGCGTTCTTGAAGGGCGTGTCGCATTCGACGCGGCGATGGTTGTAACCGCAGTCGAAGTTGCCGCTGACAACCACGAGGCCGATACGCCAGACGTGGCCGCAAGTGCTGAACCGGTACAGCCGGTGACTGCGGGAGATGTTTCGGTCTTGGCGGGCACTTTGTCGAATTCAGCTCCGCCCGCTGCCGGGCGGTCTGTCGTGTTCGTTGATGGCGCCGTCAACGATCCGGCGCGTATCGCAGCCGCGGCTCCCCAAGGGGCAGAGATCGTGATGCTTGACCGCGCGCACGACGGCGTCACGCAGATCGCAAGCTACCTCGCTGGCAAAAGCGGCTTTGATGCCATTCATATCGTGAGCCATGGCGACGCGGGATCGTTGCAACTGGGCTCTTCAAATTTGACTCTCGAATCGATTTCGGGCGAGCACGCGGACGAAATGGCAATTGTGCGCGCGGCATTATCCGATGATGCCGACATTCTTGTCTACGGTTGTGACGTGTCGGCAGGCGTACGCGGTCAATCGTTTGTTGGCGCATTGTCTGCTGCAACGGGTGCAGATGTGGCTGCGTCAATCGACGATACCGGCTCAGCCCATCTCGGTGGCGACTGGGATCTCGAAACGAGGCTTGGTCTCATTGAGGCAGGATTGATCGATGCGCCGGAGTGGAATGGGCTGCTGGCGCATCTCACAATTTCCACGACTGCATTGCCTGCGACTTCGGGCGCGACAGGAATGGATGGCAACATTGGCATATTCATTCCATCCGGAGGCGTAGGATACACGGCCGTATGGACGAATGCCGGCACGGTTGGATCCACCATTATCGACATTAGGGCCACGGTCACATCGCTATCCGCCAGCTCGGTTTCCTTTTACACCATTGGTGATGATCCGTCGGTCATTCTGAACGGTCCGGCCACGGCAACGATCAAATGGGAGATTTTTGCAGCCGACGCCACGCATAGCCTCTCGATTGCAGCCGTTGGCAGTCCGAACTTCCAGATCGCCGACATCGATGGTGTTGGCGGCGTGCCCAACACGCGCGAAACCGTAAGACCCCAACTTAATGGTCTGACGTCCTACACCGTGGACAACCCGACCAATCTAGTCACGACTGTGTCGGCGAGTGGTGTGCAGGTTAGCGGCACACAAAACCAGAATAATGAGACGACGTCTCTGACGAGGTTCACCTGGCAAGACGTCTCGACTTGGAGCGTTGATTACACCTTTGCTGCGGGTTCGGGGTTCGGCAACGCAATTTCCCGCCATGACGGCGATGGCGATTTCACTTTCGTAGCTCCAGTGACAACCTATTTGCTGAGCATCGATC
>JAYSVT010000301.1:0-11160 GCA_043718455.1 Hyphomicrobium sp. | reverse complement strand
CTCGCTTGATATCGACCCGAATACCCATCCGGCCTGGACCGGCGGCGATACCAAGCTTATGGACCGTGGCGGCCGTCTGTCGCGCTTCAAAAAGAAGTTCGAAGGCATCTTTTAATCGGCCATCGTAGCCAATACGACTGGCAGCGCGAAACGACAAAGGCCCGGATTTCCCGGGCCTTTTTCTATTTCAGCCTTTTTAAAGCTCAAGGAACAGCAAAGCCGTTCAATGCTCCTCAAAGAACGGCAAAGCCGTTCAATTGGCTTTGGATTTAAAGGCGTGTTCCAACATAGACATTTGTTGCGCAACCGGATTTTCCGGGCGCTCTTGCACGGCATCTGGATCCACACCCACGCTCATGGCGCGATCGAGTTGTACGATCCGGTCATGCAGCGCAAAGCTTTCGTCGATCAGCGCTTTGAGACCATCGGGAAGATCGCCGTAGCCTTTGACGTGGGCCGGACGGCCGAACGCTTGCAGCTTAACGCGGCGGCGTTTTTTCGACGCCTCCTCATCCGTGATCTCGCCCTCTTTCAAGGCCCGGCGGATAAGCAGCCAGGATGCAAGATCAAGCAGTCGCGTTGTGAGACGCATGCTTTCGGTTGCATAGAGGACACCAGCGCCACCAACGAGTGCCTTGGCTTCTTTACGGCCAGGCCCATCGAGGTAAGCGGCTGTACGCTCTACGAGCGCCATCCCCTCTTTGAAGATGTGATCAAACTGTTCCGAAGATTGAAACCGCTCGCCGAAGGAGACGGTTGTAGGGCTTCCCGAGAGGGAGCCGTCGACTCGATATTTGTTGTTCATGACCCTGTACGACACAAACGCTAACCCACCAATTACCAATACCATGCATTCAACGTAGAACACCATAATTAACAACAAGGCCCAAAACGGGGCACTTTTTGTCTTGCCTGTGGACAATGCAAAAAAAGAGCCGCGTCTTGCGAAGCGGCTCGAAGTCAACAGGGAGGCGTCAAACAGAGCGGCGGGTAAGCCGCTTGCCGATCCAGATGGCTGGATGGGCTGAAGTATGAACGGACATCCTTAATCGCGGGTTAATCGAACGGCTCGTCAAATTCGCCGCGCGTAAATTTTTGCGAGGTTGCGAATGCCTCCGTCGCGCGCGCGTTGGGATCAATTCGACTTGAAGTGGCGCAACGACCTCAATGTTTCGTTAGCGAATTCCGGAATTTGTCGCGGGTTGCTTTCCGGAAGCCTCGTTCGGCGCAGCGAAACAGCGCGGCGATCCGGGATCACGTCTTCGCAATTGTTTATTGGACGTGACCCCGGCTCTCCGCGAAACGCGTACGCGCATTTCGCTCGGCTCGCCGCGCAGGCGCTTGCGCAGCGGGCCGGGGACGCAGACGGAGAGAGAGTGCCCTCACGACTTAAAGAGTGCCGAGGCCGCCGCTTCGTGGGCGCGCTTTTTGGCGAGCTCCGCTTCAACCCGCACTATCTCCCCTTCGAGCGCCGTAATGCGGTGTTCAAGCTCAGCGATGCCGAAGTTTGAGAGCGGTTCGCCTATTTCGGCTTTGGATTTTGGCTTTGCTTCGTCCCAGTCCATGGGTTGAAATCCTTCTTCAAAGCAGCGCGCAGCACTTGTGCGCATCGCTATCGTGTTGCATGTCTCGGTCGAACGCCTCGCAAAAGGAACCGCCAAGAATGTCCACTCTCCCCGCTAGCATGACGGCGATCGCAATCAACGGCAAGGGTGGACCCGAGGTTCTGGTTCCGCGCGACATGCCGGTGCCGGAGGCAGGGCCTGGGCAGGTGCTGATCAAGGTCGCCGCGAGCGGCGTCAACCGGCCGGACGTGCTGCAACGGAAGGGATTGTATCCCGCGCCAAAAGGGCATTCGGAACTTCCAGGTTTAGAAGTGGCAGGCACGGTTGCGGCGGTTGGCTCCGGCGTCACCCGCTTCAAGAGCGGCGACCGCGTCATGGCGCTGACCAACGGCGGCGGGTATGCGGCCTACTGCCTAGCGGACGAGGGCGTGACGCTCCCTATTCCGGCCGGCATGGATGACGCGACCGCCGCTGCGATCCCCGAAACATTCTTCACAGTCTGGCACAACGTCATCGAACGCGGCGCATTGAAAGCCGGCGAAACCATTTTGATCCACGGCGGCACCAGCGGCATCGGCGTCACAGCAATCCAACTGGCTAAGGCGTTCGGCGCGCGCGTCTTAACCACAGCGGGTTCTGCGGAAAAATGCGCCGCGTGTCTTACGCTCGGTGCAGACCGCGCCATCGATTACAAAAAAGAGGATTTCGCCGAGGTCATCAAGATAGAGACGCAAGGCAAGGGCGTCGACGTCATCCTTGACATGGTGGGCGGCGATTATATCGACAAGAATATCCGTTCGCTCGCCGACGACGGACGCCTCGTCAACATTGCCTTCCTCAACGGTTCGAAAGCCGAGATCGACTTCATGCGTGTGATGCTGAAACGGCTGACCATCACCGGTTCGACCTTGCGCGTCAGGACGCCCTCCGTGAAGGCGGCTATTGCCCGCGCGGTGGAAGAAAAGGCATTGCCGCTCATTGCATCAGGTAAAATAAAAGTTCTTATCGACAGCACTTTCCCGCTTGCCGAAGCCGCGAAAGCCCACGCCCGCATGGAAAGCAGCCAGCATATTGGGAAGATTGTGCTGGTGGTAGACTAGAACGCTTCTCTTTCCACCCGCGTCCCCGGGCGAGCAACGAAGCGGCACGCGAAGTTGCCGAGAACCGGGGTCACGTCCGGAGAACAATTGCGAGGACGCGATCCCGGATAGCCACATTGCTTCGCTCACGCTCCGCGCGGCTTCCGGGAAAGCAAGAGGTGAGAGCTGTGCTCTTATTTCCGATTGACCGTGACGCGCAAATAGGTTGCGGGAATAGACGTTAAGTTCTGCCTCGTGCTCTTATTCTGCGCTGCGAACAGCGCCTCCAACTCGCGCTGCAAATCACCCGCTTTGCCGTTTTTGCCGGCCGCGTCGAAGGCATTCATCGTCGGCCCGTAGTAATCGCGGAACGCCGCAACGAATTCCGTTGGCGTCCCCGGGAAATTAAATGTGTAGGTTGCGCGGGCAAACGAAACATTTTCGGGAGCAACGCCCGCGCCGCCGAAGCGCTCGAGGACGTTACTCTCAATGCCCCACGTCACCGGACTGATAAACCCTTCCGGCGGCGGCGGCGAGTACGACGCACTGATTTTCAGAATTTGCGCGACAAGCGTCGGGTCGCCCGGAATCCAGTTGCCCATGACGATGCGCCCGCCCGGTTTCGTCACGCGCACCATTTCCTTGGCGACATCGTGGGGACGCGGCGCGAACATGGCGCCGAACATGCTGACAACAAGATCGAACGATTGGTCCGCGAGATCGCTCAAGGCGGAGGCGTCGCCCTCCTGAAACTTGAGGTTCCCGAGGCCATGCTCAGCCGCGCGCCGGTTGCCCGCTTCGACAAGATTGCGGGCGATATCGACGCCTAAGACATCTGCGCCAAGCTTCGCCGATGGCAACGCCGTCGTCCCGTCCCCGCAACCGAGATCCAAAACCTTGAGGCCGCGCGTCACGCCGAGTTCATTGACGAGCGCTTCGCCGCTCTCTCTCATACTTACAGCGACACGCGTGAAATCGCCTTTCTCCCACAATGCCTTGTTCGGGTTCATGCGAGCACTCCTAGCAACGACAAAGGAAACTAAGTGTCGAGATTGGCGCAATTGCTGTTGCCCTGCCAGTACTTTCTTCGGAGAGGCGCCGCATTCGACGTCAGGATCGATTGCATCGCCACGGTGTAGGGTGTAGCGAAGCCGGAAGTGCGCCCATCTTGAAACGCGTGGGGGAACAGATGCTCGTTGGTTGGTCGTGGCGGTTCCACTCTCATGCGGTCTTCGCCGCGTTCGTATTGGTCTTAGCTTCAAGCATGCAACCGGCGCAGGCCAACGACCCGCAACCCGCCGCTTCCACCGTCGAAGACATGTATGTGCTCCGATCTGTGCGGGAATCCCGCGCTCAGCCGTCGGAAGTGTGTGCGCCGTCGCGAAGTAAATTGCAGGAGCCTGCCTGGGAGGACAAATACACGTTCCGCTCAGTCGCAACGAACGAGACCGACGGGCGCGTCGTCAATGCGGACGTAAATACCGTCGGCAGCATCCGCGCGTGTTTCGGCAAGACGAAAGACCCGGAAGTCCTGGAACTCTACGGTGAAGTCAGCATCAACGGCATCGCGGCGAAAGCTTTCGGCAAGTGCAACACTGCGAAACGCGACTTCCCAGAAAAGGGCGTCAATCTGTTCGCCTGCCTGTTCGAACTGTTCGATCTGCCGCCGGAATATGTTGGCGGGCAACTGACGACGAACTCGCTCTCATCCACGCAGCTCTTTGGAACGGAAACGAAACCCGCAGGCTACACGCAGGTCTCGATCGCCACGATCCGGCTTTGGAAAAAGCGGTAACTGGTGTCAGACCCGGAGCGTCAGACACCTTAAGCCAGCTTCTGCATTACCGCGATTGGCCTGCTCGCCGGATCGGGGAACAACCTTGCCGCCGCATCCGAAATATCCTCGCCCTTCGCGACATGAACCCCGCTCGCGATGTAAACCGCCCGCACGCCGGCATCGAGCGCGCCCGCGATGTCGGTGTTGACCCCGTCGCCGATGGCCAGCACGCGCGACGCCGTAACAGTCGCACCGGTCAATTGCGCGGCGATGTGAAACGCTTCTTCATAAATCGGCGCGAAGGGTTTGCCGGCATAGACCACGTTGCCGCCGAGTTTTTCATACGCCTCGGCCAGTGAACCCGCGCAATAGATAATGCGCCCGCCTCGCTCGACCGTTTTATCGGGGTTGACGCAGATCATCGGCAGCCGCTTTTTGGCAAATGCTTTGAGCCGTGCATCATAGTCGTGCGGAATTTCTGTCTCGTCGTCGAAGAGCCCGGTGCAGACGATGGCCATCGCTTCGATTGCACTTGCGAGTTCGACGCCTGTCCCAACAAAAACCGGTACGTCGCGCTCTGGCCCGAGATGAAACACCGGATGACCTTCGAATGCTGCTATCAGTACGCGCGAAACGTCGCCCGATGTCAGGACCGCGTCATAGACATCTTTCGGAACGCCGATGTGGTTGAGTTGCTTTTCGACACCGCTCCTTGGCCGTGGAGAATTTGATACGAGGATGACCTTGCCGCCGTGAGCGCGGAAATTACGGCAAGCATCAACAGCACCTTGAAACGGCTTAACGCCGTTGTGCAGCACGCCCCAGACGTCGAGGAACCAGACGTCCGCCTCGCCATAAAGCGGCGCGATTGAATCAATGAGTGGTATAGCGTTCATGAGCGAGCGCTATACCCGGCGGCAAGCCGCTTGTCACGCCGCCACCGACCGGGCAGGCGCCAAATTATCGAGGCTTATCTGGCGCGGCGCGCCAAACAGCTGACCCTGACCAAACAGCGCGCCAAAACCAAACACACGCGCGAGCAACGCCTCGTCATCAACGGATTCGATAACCAAGGTCAGTCCGCAACGCGCGAGATGGCGGCAGATATCGTTGACGGTGATGAAGCCGGCGTCGGACGGCAGTCCTTTCAAGAAGACTAGTGCCGGCATTTTCACGAACGTGAAGCCGCATTGTGCCAAGTGCTCGAAGTCCATGCCGAGGTGCGTCACGTGGTCGAGCGCGAAGCGGAAGCCGAACGAGTGCATGTCGCTCAGCGCCTGCCACGTGCCGCTGCCAAACGCTTCGACATCGGCCTGCGAGAACGTCAGCACAAGCTGGCCTGAAATGCTGTTGCGGCTCTCATAAACGCGGGCAAAAGTTTCGAGGAAATTTGCATCCGACATCGATGCCCCCGTTGCAGCAGTCATAACGGAGCCGTTCTTGCCGCGCGACTCCAGCAGTTCGGCAACGGCCGCCGTGCGCGACAGCCGTTCGGCATCGAACAGTGCAAGCAGGTGGTGACCCGCCAACGTCAATGCCTCGCCGGGACGATCAATGACCGCTCCGTCGCTCCCCAAGAGCCGGACAACAACTTCGAAGTGCGTAACGGCATAATCACCGAGACCAACTATCGGACTGAGTAGAACGTCCATGTTATTTGCTTCGATAGCCTTAGCGATCACAGCGACGCGGCCGTCAACGGCTACAGGTGACCCGGCTGAAGTTGGTGCTGCATGTGGTTGTGTTACGGGTGTTGGTGCCTCGGGTTCGCTCCACATCGCCGTTTCGCTCCGCTTCGACGCGCTCGGTGCTCTTTCGGTTTGCAGAGGCGAAGCGGATGCACCGGGAGGCGCCGATGCCGGCGGAGCCGAAGCCGCAATTGTCTGCGCGGTCGCGGGAATGAGGAGATCTGCGGGCGCCAGAAGCGTTGACCCGCGTCCGGCTAAGTTGGCGCCGCCTGATAAACCTGCTGAAGCGGCCGGAGCCCGCATCGTGCCAGCGGCGGACTTCAGAGCGGAAATCCCATCTTCAATGGCCATTGCAGCCGTTCCATAGTTGGCGGCAGCCGGCGTAGTATACCCAGCACCTTGCCCAGCATCTTGGACGCCTTCCGCTGCTGGTGGCGGCGCGCGGCCGGGCTCCATCACGGGCTTTGGCTCGGCGAACGGCTTTAGCCTTACAGCCTCCGCGGCATTGACCTCCTCCGCCATCGCTTTGATTTTGCGTTGGACCATTTCGAGATCGGCTTCGAGACCACGAGGCGGTGGTGCGCTATGTGGGGCGGTTGGAATTCGGAGCGCATTTTCATCTGCCGCGCCGGAATCGGGCGCGAACGGCCGGGCCGCGGCCGCTTCCTTCGGCCGGAACGACCAGGCGTCACGCAGAGGATCGGCCGAAGTAATGGACGTCCCGGACCACGACGGCGCTTCGAATAAGTCTGACGTACTTGGGCGCGCCCCAGCGCGGTGCGCAGCGGGTATTGCTGCCGTAGTAGTTTGATACGTGCCCGGCGCTGGCGCCAAGTTCTGGGTCATCGCACTCTGGGTCATCGGGGCCTGGCTAAACGAGTCAGTCTTGGCTGCTTGCGCAAATTTGCCAGTTCTTCCAAGATCCGGCCGTCCAAGATCGGGGGCTTCCCAGCGGGCGTCGGGCGAGATGCGCTCGGGCGCACCTAGTCCAGAGGTTGGCCCAACAGCGAAGGTCTGCGGAGAAGGATTAATGTCCGTTGTTAAATTGGGCGCTCGATTTGTGTCCTGTGGTGACAAAGTCATGCCAGCCGCGCTTTTGGCTTTCCCCACTCCAGGCGCCACTTTCGGCTCGACCGGCGGTGCCACGGCCGCTGTTGCGCTTCCTGCCCTCATGGCGGCCGGACCTTTCGTCCTCAAATGACCGACTTCCTGCTCGAGCCGCGAGACATCGTTGCGCAAACGGCCGATTTGTGCGGCGCGCTTCTTCAGCGTGTGCAACGCAATGAAGCTCGCCCAAAGGGACACGCCTGCGAAGACGGCGGCTATCACAGAATATCCAACGTGCATGTGGAACATGGCGCCAGCAGCAGTCGCAACCAGCGTCATCATAAAAATGACGATACGATCGCGCGTCTGATGGAGATCGGGAGTTTGAACGGGCCCTGCCGCCGATTCGCGCGATTCGCTATTCGGACCGGCCATCGGCGAATGGCCGATTGGTTGGGCGCTCATTGCATTCGCAGGTGCGAAACTGGTCATGTCTGAGGTGCACTCGTGCTTAAAACTGATTCGATACCCGATAAGTTTCGGTCCCTGCCACGTCCGGCGCAATGCAAAGAGCTGTGCTTGTCACCACAATTCACTGGTTCAAGGTGCGCCGCGAGGTCATCGGGCCAGCGGGAATGCAGCGAAGCCACACTCGCGCGCACGTCCCTGCTGCTGCAAAACCAGAACAGCGCCAGCAGCGTGCAGCAATGTGGCTGGGGCGACACGGACCCGAAAGATCCGACGATTCGGCTAAGGCCGAACTGAATAAAATCATCAACCCAGAGTAGTGATTTTTATCGGCCATGCCAGGCCAAGCCTTCTGATCCCGCCCGGCTGTGCGTTGCCCGGATTGTCAAGTATCCCTAGAAACAGCGGATTCGCGTTCGTCAGCCAACTATCACCGGCCTCGCCGCATTGCCGCCGCAGCCTAGCCCGACGCCCACCCGAATCTGAAGGCTGTTTATGTCTCGTTAGGCGAATCGGCGTGCTATCGTCTCACCGGGTGCTTCCCTGAAGTTCCGGTGATGAATGCGTGTCAGAGGGAACACCGGTATGTATATGGGCGTGATTGGCAAGAGTCCTGAGATTGAGATTCTGCGCGAGCTTCGCGGAGCGCGCATCCTTATTACTGGCTTGAGTGCCGTTGCGGGCGTCGATGTTGCCCGCGCATTTGCTGAGATCAACGCGCGTCTCATCGTCCACACAACCGACTTGCAGCCGGAAGTGACGGCGCTTGTTGCACTGCTGTCGCAGAGCGCGGCCGAAATGAAGTTGTATACGGACCCCATCGCGCGTCCGGATGACGCCATCCGTCTGGCGCAGAATGCCCAGCAGGCTTATGGCGGGCTCGATGCTGTCATCAATCTGCAATCCATTTCCAGAACCGAGATGCAGAACATCTCGACCCAACAGCAAGTCGAAGCCCTGATTGCTGCGAAGCTGACGCCCTTAACTCACATCACGCACGTCGCGGCCAATCGCATGCGCGTCGTTCTGAGCGAAGGTTCGGTGCTCAATGTCTTGACCGCACCGAAGCCTCAAAATGCCCGAGAAGTCGCGATCACAGGTATTGCCCGCACGGCACTTGCCGCCATGACACGCGGAGAAGCAGGCCAATGGGCGGACCAGGCCGTGCGCATCAACGGCGTCGGTCCGCGCTCAATCTCAGCACAAGCCGCTGGCGCATCTTTGACAAACGAGCCCGACCTTGCAGCACTTGCCTTATATCTCGCGTCGCGCCGGGGTAAGACACTTTCGGGGCACATATTCGACGCTGAAGGATTTGCTGCTGGCGATTAATCGGCGATCGCCCCGGCCAAAGATTTTATTAACAATTCGAAAGAGGCCGGGAATACCGGCCTCTTATTTGTTTCCCCCCAAGCCAACACCTTCAACGGAAAAATCGCTATTCGCGCTGCTGCGCTTAAATTAGCCGGTATTCCAGCCAAACCGGCGCGATTCAATTCGTTAAGCAGTCGAAAGGAACTGATTTCGTTCCACGCTTAATTAAGAAGAAAACTATTCGATATACTTATTCCAATATGGAGCCTCCAAATAATACGGTCAAAAAGAACCCGGTAATAAACATGAATAATCCGAAAACGCGAATCCTGGTCGCGGACGACGACCCAGTCTACCGCGAGGTTGCCAAGGAGGCACTGGAAAGCGCCGGGCATTCTGTAACAATTGCATCGGATGGATCGGAGGCAATCCAGGCCCTTGCCACCATTGAATTTCACGCGGCCGTCGTCGATCTGACGATGCCAAAAGCCGATGGAATCGCAGTTATCCAATCGGCGCGCGCCAGTGGCCCTAATTCAACGACGCCTATTATTGTCGTGACGGGACATGACGATGCCGAGGCAATTGAAAGAGCTTATACCGCCGGCGCAACGTCATTTCTGACAAAGCCGCTTAATTGGGTGCTCTTCACCCCGCACGTCAATTTCGTTCTGCGCTCAGGTCAAGTCGAGAGCGAGTTACGCGATGCCACTGCAGCAGCCGCTTTCCTAAGCGACCTCAAAACACAGATGATGGGAGCACTTGCTCGCGAGTTTCAGACGCCGATCAAGACAATCTTTGGCTTTGCCGAACTGATCCGCAAGGAGGTCTACGGCCCCATGTCTCCACCCATGTACCGCGAAATGGCCACCGACATGGGCAACGCCGCACAGAAACTCAACGCTGCCTTCCTGACGCTCTTGAATTTTGGCAATGCGTTGACCGAACAGCTACACTTCACGGCGGAACCCACCTTGATCGCCGATATTGTCGACGACGCCATGTCCACAGCTGAAGATCACGCAGGGCGCAAAGGCGTCAATCTATCCAGAAAAATCGATATTCCAGGAGACACCCTCATCCAAGCCGATCGGGTGCTTTTGGTCCAAGCAGTCCGAAGTGTCCTGAGCAATGCCATAAAGGTTGCCCCTCGCGGATCCACGGTCGAAGTGCACGCCGGCATCGGCAACAATGGAAACTTCAAAATCTGGGCGGTCGATCATGGTCCCGCAATTCCGGCCGGGCTCATCGCCGAGATCGCCGGTCCCGCGATTACCCGCAGCGCCCGGTCTAATGATTATGAAACGCGCGATGTGGGAATCAAGATCGCAAAGATCTTGACCGAGGCGCATCAAGGCCAGCTTCATATCAAGTCAGACGCGGCAAGCGGAAACACAGTTACTCTCGATCTTCCAATGGCTCGACCCGCTCCAAAAAATGCAGATGGCCCGATGCCGAATGTGGAAAACTCCTCCAAACGCCTCGCCGCAATTAGTGAAGCCCTCGCCGCCGACCCTCGCGTTCAGGCCGGCCGCATTGAGCGTCAAATTGCGGCCAAGCCGCCGTCACGGCCCGAGCCCGGCGTTCAGCTCGAATCAAGACATCCGTTGCCCGGCCAACCGCGGCAGTTTCCGGCCTTCAAATCGTGAGTTGAGAAGATGTTAAAGATCACCTCGGAAGTTTCGAACCTTAGTGCGACTCTGTCATCGACGAATGAAAAAATCCGTCGCACGCAAACGTCCATGCTGTTCGATCAGTTGCCCCAAGGGCTCGCTGCGACAGTCTTTAACAGTTCGCTGTTGGCCTGGACCTTATCGGCCGTAATTCCTGCAACGCCGCTCATCATATGGATGAGCGTCATGGTTTGCCTCTGCGTTGTCCGGTTCGCCACACTCAAACAATTCCGGCGCGAAGACTGCGACTCGTTCGATGACATAAAGTGGCGCAAGATTTTTAAAGTCACCGCCACGGCAACCGCCTTCGCTTGGGGAGTTGCAGGCTTCTTCCTGTTTCCTGACAACAGCCATCAGCATCAAGCATTCATCGGATTTGTTCTCGCCGGCATGGCGGCCGGCGCTTCAAGCTCGATGGCGGCTGACGATAGGATTTACCGCATATACCTTCTAATGGTCGTCGCGCCGTATTTGGTGCAATTGCTACTCGAAGGCAGCCCCGTCAACATGGCGATGGCCGCCATGGGTTGCGCGTTCCTGGCGGCGATG
>JAYSVT010000031.1:0-8181 GCA_043718455.1 Hyphomicrobium sp. | reverse complement strand
AGGGCAAAGGGGACGTCTACGTGCGCTTCGGAAACACGCACGAATGGGACACGGCCGCTGGGCAGGCAATCTTGGAGGCAGCGGGTGGTTGCGTGACGACCATTGACGGCAAAGCGTTAAGCTACGGCAAATCTACTAGCCGCTACCTTAATCCTCACTTTGTAGCCTGGGGCAGGGAGCCGCTCCTGACCAGTGCGGACGGCATTTTTCATGCAAAAACCAACGAGGGCGCATAAGTACCTCGAATTGGCCACACTTTGGCAAAAAGTGTGTGCCGATCCTGTTGCCAGATTCGAATCGTCGTGAGCCGCGTTCCGGCGTTCGCCTGTTTGAGGGATTAGCCTATGTCCAATCGATCTGTCGCGCGCTTCTCAATGACGCGCCTTGCGGTTCGCGGTTCGCTCATTTCGGCACTCGTTGCAGCGTTTCCGCTCGTCGCGATGGCAGCCAACGATGCCTACGTGCCGCCCGCAGATGGCGGAGCCTACGAACAAGGCCCCCCGCCGGCACCGTCCGATGACTCGTATCGGGCAGATGAAATCAAACCAGCGCCGGTCGAGACCTATGAGCCGGTAAGGCCGCTAGATGGTTCGCCGCGAAACGGCGCCAGGGCACCTGCACCTTCCGATCCGGGCGGTTATGGCGAGCCCTATAACGGTGCTCCTGGAGGTGAGAGAGCCGAACGCTATGAAGACGTGCCGCCTGAATCGCAGGGTGGACCGCCCGAAAGCGATTCGCGCTACTATTCTCAGAACGAAATTATTCGCGCCGGTCATGGCTTCTTCGGATCCGTAAGCGGCAATCTGGCATCCGCCGTCGAATGGGCGTTCCAGAAGGCCGGCCGTCCCAACGGGTACATTCTCGGTCAAGACGCAGGCGGTGCCATTGTTGCGGGGCTGCGCTACGGCGAGGGCACGTTGCAGACGAAGGACCGGGGATCGCACAAAGTTTACTGGCAGGGACCAACTGTTGGTTACGACTTTGGCGCGGAAGGCTCCAAAGTCATGGTGCTTGTGTACAACTTGAGCGACCCGTCGGAAATTTATAATCGATTTGGTGGCGTTCAAGGCGCCGCCTACCTCGTTGGCGGTGTTAGTGTGCAGATTCAAAAGGCCGGAGAAGTAACATTGGCACCAATTCGCTCTGGGATAGGTTTGCGGCTAGGTGCCAACGTCGGATATTTGAAGTATACGCGTAATCCGACTTGGAACCCGTTCTAAGCCAGCTTGTGCCTTGAAGGCGTTTTTGAAGGGCACTATGCGGGCTAACGGATTGAACGTGAGATCGCTCAAGACGTAAGGTTGCGCCGCTAGAACGCCAGGAACAGGCGATTGATCACTGTATACTCAGCAATGCTGGTGACGTTGGGCTTCCTTTTGGCAGCCCTGCTGCTGCTGTTTATTCTGCCCTATTACCGCCGCCGCATCGAACGCTTCACGTCAGAGAAAATGAAGCGCGCCTTGCCGCTGACGGAAGCGGAAATCAGGGCCGACAAGGATCGCCTGCGCGCCGAATTTGCCATTGATTTGCACAAGCTCGAGATGAAGCTTGAAGACGCCAGCTTGTCGGCGGCGCGCCAAAGTGTCGAGATCAACCGCCGCGACGCCAAGATCCACGATCTCGGACGCGCGGTCGATACGCAGAAGGCGGCCGTTGACGAGCATGAGAATGCTCGCCGGGTACTCGAACAAGCGATCATGGATCGCTTGCCCAAAGTCGAGCAGCGTTTGAGCGATGCGCGCAAACTCCTGTTGCAGCGAGACCGGGAGATCGCCGCTTTGACGGAAACGAGCGACAGGCACACCGGGGCGCTCGAACAGGCGACGCAGATAAATCTACAATTGACGGAAGATGTGCAGCGGCTGACGGCCGCGCTCGAAACCCGGGCTGCTCGTAATCGCGAGCCGTTCGGCGACATGCGCTTCGACGGGGAAGTCGCGATGCGAACGGAACTTGAAGCGCTGCGCGCGCAAACACGCGAACAGGCGCAGCTTTTGGAACGCCTGCAGAGCGCGGAACATGGTGCAACACAAGAGCGCCGCGCAGAAAACACGGCACTGGCGGATATTGAACGGCTCAAGAACGATCTGAGCGAGGCCGAAGCGCAGCTCCTCGCCTTTAAGTCGGAAGTTGGTGCCGAGATGTCGGCGCGGGATGCTCAATCGGCACGGATCCGCGACTTCGAACAGATCGAGCGCGACCGCAGCTCAGAGATCGCGAGTCTGAGAGCGGCACTTGCCTCTTATGAGGAAGCCGCGCGCGAAACCTCAGGCGCCATTGAAAGTTCGGCGACAGCGCGTGCAGAACTCAGTGCGCTTCAAGTAGAAGTCAACGAGCAGCGCCGCACCATTCAGACGCTGCGCGCAGAAGTTACGAGCAATAATGAGCGGTTGTCGCGCCAAGCCCAGCATTTTCGGGACGAGATGCGCCGCGTAAGTACGTCAAGCCGATCGACCGGCGAGGGTCATCACGGCAACGAAGATACTCCGCGCCAGACCTTGGCTGAACGCATCGCCCAGCCGCGCGTACCCGCACCCGAAGTGCAGCACGAAGGCGCGCGCGAGGTGCGTCAAGCAGCATATCTGGCGGCGGTCAGCGGCCATGATGAGCGAGCGGCGCCAGGTGCCCAAGTCGTGGATGCGGCTGCGTCTGAGCGTCCACCTGAGCGACCAACCCCAATTCTTGACGCGCCGCGCCGCGGACGTTTGCTTGAGCGCATTTCGAGCATCGATAAACAATAGGCGAGAGCGCTTTTGCGATGGCCGGACTCACGGCTTACGCTCCTTGTCCAGCAGTGCACGCTTGCGTTCAACACCCCAGCGATACCCGGAAAGGCTGCCGTCGTTGCGCACAACGCGATGGCATGGAATAGCGACGGCCAGAGCGTTCGCGGCGCAGGCCCGGGCAACGGCCCGAACGGCTTTGGGATTGCCAATCAGTCCGGCGATCTCGGTATAGCTTGCTGTTGCGCCGGGAGGTATCCGGCGCAAAGCGTCCCAAACTCGGTGCTGGAAAGCAGTACCCCTGATGTCGAGCGGAAGATCGAGCCCCTTCTGTGGAGCCTCAACGAATCCAATGACCATTGCGACAAGTTTTTCGAATTTCTTGTCGCCACCTATGATTTTAGCCTTAGGGAACCGGTCTTGCAGATCGCGCACCAGCGCGCCGGGGTCGTCTCCCATGAGGATTGCGCACACGCCTTTTGGGCTTTGGGCAACGAGTATGGACCCAAGCGAACATTCGGCGACGGCAAAGTGGATTTCGGTTTCCTTGCCGCCGGTGCGGTAGGCTTTTGGCGTCATGCCGAGAAGCTGCCCGGAGGCGGCATAAAAGCGCCCGCTCGAATTGAAGCCCGATTCATGGATCGCTTGCGTCACGGATCTGCTCGTCTTCAAATGCCCGCGCACGCGTTGTCCACGATGCGCAACGGCATAGGCTTTTGGCGTCACGCCCACGACAGATTTGAAGATGCGATGGAAGTGAAAGGGACTGAGACCGGCGGCTTTTGCGAGCACTTCAAGTGAGGGCTCAACTTCGGCGTTCTCAAACAGACGGCACGCGACTGCAATTCGGGCCGCCTGTTGCTGGTCCAATGACGGATCTTTCGGCTTGCAGCGTTTGCAGGCGCGAAACCCTGCCTGTTCGGCGCCGGAGCAAGTTGCATGAAAGCGGACGTTGGATCGCTTTGCCAGCCGCGCTGGGCACGAAGGACGGCAATACACGCCCGTCGTCTCAACCGAGTAATAGAAGACGCCGTCACAAGACTTGTCGCGCGCGGCGACGGCCGCCCATTTGATCTCGTCCGTCACGGGCTGCGTGCTATGCGGCTTCTCGTTGGCCTTGATTTGCTTTGCACGTATCATCGTCTCGTCCGCTGTCAATTCCGCGTCGTCATCTTAAGCCCAGATTTGATTGCCGGCACTCCGATCCTTGCTGTCAAAACCACTTTGATGTGCATGCAGGCATCGCAGGGTTTCGAGCCAGTTACGAATGGCTGAAATCGCGACACCTTTGCATAGAATATTCACGACCTGGGCGCAGTTGCCGTGCAGTCTCCCGTGCGCTGTCCGGTTTGCGTTTCAGTCATCGTCATGTTCTTTCCGCCCATCTTCATTGTTATGCGCGCGCTGAAGCGGTTGCCGAGAAGCGTGTACGACGCTGACGCGATCGCGGCATTGCCGCCCGGGCATTTGATATCGAAGGTCAACGTGTCGCCGTCTTCGCGAGCATTCGAGGCGGGGCACTGGCCAAGTGGGTTGTTCTCGCTCAGTACGACGAGGCCGTGCGTGCCATCGGCGCTGTTGTCCATTACGCAGATCGATGCGACTTTGGAAGCGGCCATGCCTTCAACATGTGGCAGTTCGAGTTTGATGGCAACTTCGTAAGTGCCGGGATTCAACCCCTTGTCTTCGGCCGCCAAGATTGGCAACGCCATCCCTGCTGACGTTGCAAGCACGAACAAACTCCGAACTGCGCGCATATGATCCCTCCATCCCGACCGCTTCAAACCGGGTTGAATCTGATAGGGCCATAGAACAGGAACACACGGCCTAAAGCGACCTGAAACTTGCTTTCGAATTTTCTGTGCGGGCGGGGGCTGGATTTTGCGCTGTTCGCGTCACGATTGCGCTGCGGCCCGATATGACTAACTCTATTCAACACAGCGCCGAGTCGCCGTGCGGCGCCGTTAATGCTGATTGTATCTTGAGCGCACCGCTCTTTTGTGGCATACTGTCTAGGCTCGGAAAAGTGGGCTTCAAGGCAAACGCCGGATCTCAAATAGGTCCGGCGTTTTCTGTTGGGGCGGAGCGCGCCGGGAACGAATCCTAACATTTCAGTTGCGCCTCCGGCTCTCCGCCGTCGATCCCCGGCCAGGGTGTTGTGTGCTGAAAGATTGGTGAGGCGATCAGGTGGTGGGTCAGTTTGAAATTTGGACTGATTGACAATGGTTGCAAACTCCAGGAGTGCCTGCCATGTTACGTGCATGACTGGAAAAGCACCAAGACGACCGAAAGACTTGAATCAGCTCGCCAAGAGCATTGTGGATATCGCCAACGGTAGTGAGACGGATGATACGCCCATGCAATCCAGTCGTGTTAAAGACCCAGCTGCAGTAAGGCTTGGACGCCCGGGTGGGCTCAAGCATTGCAAGAGCTGAAGCTAGCCGCAGCCAAGCGAAGCCAGATCGCGCAAAGGGCCGCTCAGGCACGATGGAAAAAAGATGACGGCTGAAATCGCCATCATGAACAAGTCCGGGTTGGCACTTGCTGCGGACAGCAAAGTGACAATTGGCGCAGGAATCAAAGCGTTCGACACCGTTACAAAAATATTCTCATTATCGAGAATTCATCCTGTAGCTCTTATGGTATGGGGAAATCCTGACTTTATGGAATATCCCATAGAGATCATTTGCAAAGAGTACCGTTCGAGAAAGAGAATTGCCAATGAAAGCACCCTACTAAAATGGGCTGACGATTTTGTCTCGTTTCTAATCAACTTCTCTAGCCACGACGATGAATTTAAACATCGTAATATGCGCTACGTTTTAACTTCGTGGTTCGAAGATGTGCGCCAAAATTCAATAGTGCTGGCTCGACGCGGCGGCGTGCCGACAACATCCTCAGAGTTTATCCCTATTATTGACGGCCAGATGAAGGCGATGTTTGAGATAGTCACAAAAGCTGAGGATTTTATTGCTGAGGCAGATGTCGAAGCATTTATCGATAAATTTTGGCCTACCATTGCGCAGGTCTCGAACGAAAGCGTCGGCCACTATGGCAACGAAGAACTGAGTAAAACCGCGACGCTATTTGCAATGGCTGTGGTGCTAAAGAAGTTTTGGTCTCCTGCCTCAATGGGCTTCGTGATTGCCGGCTATGGCGAAAAAGATATGTTTCCGGGTTTAGTGGAATTTGAATCGGATGGCTTAATTGGCGACGCTCTGAAAATTAAAAGAGAAAAATTGATTCAGGTTTCGAGGAATATGCGCGGTCTAATTCAACCTTTTGCTCAGTCCGATATGGTTCACAGATTTATGGATGGCGCTGATCCGGAATACGCATCGTTCGCCGATACTCTTTTCAGGAAATCTATGGTCGAAAGCTGCCTCGCCGTTCTTGATGAATTCGGTGATGATAGACACAAGACTGAAACCGTAAGAGATGTTATCAGAACGGCTATGTCAAAGAGTGCCGATGAGGCTTTGAAAATAAGAGGGAAGTTTTGCAGGGACAATTTCTCCGACCCAATAATAAATATGGTCATGATGCTACCGAAGGACGAGCTGCCGCACTTGGCTGAATCCTTGGTTGCGCTAACTTCGTTAAAGCGCCATGTGTCGCACGATGCAGAGACCGTTGGTGGGCCGATTGATGTAGCGCTATTGTCTAAAGGTGACGGCCTTATTTGGATCAAGAGGAAACATTACTTTTCTGCGGAGTTAAACCCTCAGTTCACGGCAAAGTATTTACGTGCAATCATGGGCGGCGATGATGAAAAACAGACAACTCGAAGACCTAGCCGAAAAGCACCGAAAGTCGGGCAGTAAGACTGCGAGCGCGGGCCAGGCAGACCAGGCAAACGTTGCGGCTGACGACGCGACTCAAGCTGGCACAGCCGCAGCTAAGAAAGTTGTCGATGCTTTCAAAAAAGCACTAGCACACACGCATTGAACTTGACGTAGGCCCGCCGAATGCACTGGCGCAAAGGAAACCCGCATCGAAGGCGAGCCTGATGAAAAGCACGTCTCAACAAGCTACGTTGAACGCCAGAACCTCACAATGCGGATGCACTTGGGCCGGTTCACACGACTGACCAACGCCTTCTCAAAGAAGATCGAAAACCACGCCCATGCCGTCGCACTTCATTTTGTTTATTACAACTTTTGCCGCATCCATTCGAAGCTGCGCATGACGCCAGCAATGGCGGCGGGTTTCTCATCGCAGCTTTGCGAAGTATCCGATAACGTCGCGCTGTTGGGTGCCACCGAAGCGAAACCTGCAAAGCGCGACCCCTATAAAAAACCGCTTAGATTTCAGACTAACCCACTACCGGCGATCGACATCCGTTATACGGACTCCCGTGCCATGCTAGATTTGCTATCGGGGTCATCTTGCCGCAAAATAATCGTATGACCAACTGCTGGCGGCCTGAGTGTCAACGTCGACGGCCGTGATCCGATCCGGACGTGCTGCATGGCGCGGCCAAAGGAATTTCAATGCAAACGATTAATGCGCGCATCGCCAAGGAACTCAACGTTCAAGTTGGCCAGATAGACGCCGTCGTCGGGCTGTTCGCGGAAGGCGCGACGGTGCCGTTTGTTGCCCGCTACCGCAAAGAAAAGACGGGCGGACTTGACGACACGCAGCTGCGCAAAATCGAAGAACGTTTGGGATACCTCGGCCAGCTTGAGGATCGCCGCGCCACGGTTCTGAAGTCCATCACAGAGCAGGGCAAGCTGACACCGGAACTGCAACGCGCCATTTCAGCGGCCGACAACAAGGTCGAACTGGAGGATATCTACGCCCCCTTCAAGCCAAAGCGGCGCACCAAGGCGCAAATCGCTCGCGAGAGCGGGCTTGAGCCACTGGCTGATTCATTGTTTTCGAATCCGGCGCTCGACCCCAAGACCGAAGCCGGCAAGTACGTCAACGCGGAAAATGGTGTCGCTGATGCAGCCGCCGCCCTCGATGGCGCACGTTCAATTCTGATTGAGCGTATTGGGGAAAATGCCAAGCTTGTGGGCGACTTGCGCGCGTGGTTGTGGGCGGCGGGGCGGCTCATCTCAAGCGTGGAAAAGGGCAAGGCAACAGAGGGTGCCAAGTTTTCAGATTACTTTGATTTCCAGCAACAAATAAAGGAACTTCCGTCGCATCGCGCATTAGCCATGCTTCGCGGTGCCAACGAAGGGTTCCTTGGGTTGGAACTCAATGTCGACTACGAGCCTAGACAGCCGCACCCTGCCGAGTTGAAGATCATGTCGGCCTTCGGCATCGCCAATCGTGGCCGCCCCGCAGACGGCTGGCTCGCCGAAACGGTCAAGCAAGCTTGGAAGACGAAGCTTCACAAATCACTGACGGCCGATCTTGTGTCGCGGTTGAAGGAGCGTGCAGATACGTCGGCGATCGAGATCTTCAAATCCAACTTAAAGGATCTGTTGCTGGCCGCGCCAGGCGGCGCGCG
>JAYSVT010000004.1:0-8810 GCA_043718455.1 Hyphomicrobium sp. | reverse complement strand
CGCGAAGACCTCTGGCAGAAATACGAATCCACCTTCCGCAACTTCGGCTGGGATGTGGTCATCATTAAGTATGGCAAGCGCATGCAAGCCGCCTTCGCTGAGCCCGGCGGCGAGGCGCTGAAATCCTGGATCGATCAATGCCCGAACCAGCTCTACGCCGCTCTAAGTTTTCAAGGCGGAGCCGCATTTCGCAAGCATATCCTCGCCGACATCGGATCGGATGTAGACGCCACCGCCCTCATCAACAGCCGTTCGGACGAAGAACTTCTCGCACTCATGTCCAATCTCGGCGGCCACGACATGGCGAGCGTGCTCGAAGCCTTCCATGCGATCGATCACGATCGCCCAGTGTGCTTCATCGCCTACACCATCAAAGGCATCGGCCTCCCCTTCCAGGGTCATAAGGACAATCACGCCGGCCTCATGTCGCCAACACAAATAGAAGCCTGGCGCGGGCGCCTTGGCATTCGCGAAGGCCACGAGTGGGAAAAGTATGAAGGCATGGCGCTCCCAACAGCCGAAATAGAGGCGTTCCTCAAAACCGTCCCGTTCAACGCGACAGGAACGCGCCAGCGCACCGCGCCCAAAATTACAGTGCCCGAAAAACTCGAATGCCCGCGTCTCAGCCAAATGTCGACGCAGCAGGCCTTCGGCCTCGTCCTCAATGCGCTTGCGCGCTCGACAGGCGAACTCGCAGACCGCATCGTCACGACTTCGCCCGACGTCACGGTCTCGACCAACCTCGGTTCCTGGGTCAACCGGCGCGGACTTTACGCGCGCGATGCCGCCGCCGACGTTTTCAAACAAGAAAAGATCGCCTCCAGTTATACGTGGGACTTCTCTCCCAAGGGCCAGCACATCGAACTCGGCATCGCGGAAATGAACTTATTCATTCTGCTCTCCGCACTTGGCCTCTCACACGCCATCAACGGCGAGAGGCTGATCCCGATTGGAACCGTGTACGACCCCTTCGTTTGCCGTGGCCTCGATGCAATGAACTACGCCTGTTATCAGGACGCGCGCTTCATGATCGCAGGCACGCCAGCAGGCGTCACACTCGCGCCCGAAGGCGGCGCGCATCAATCGATCGGCACGCCTCTAATTGGCATGTCGCAACCGGGCCTCGCCACGTTTGAACCCGCCTACGCGGACGAACTCGCGGTCATCATGTCTTGGGGCTTTGACTACATGCAGCGAGATGGCCAGCGTGACGGCACTGGCGCCACGGCAAAAGACGCTGACGCTGCCGGCGGCGCGGTTTATCTGCGCCTTTCCACGCGCCCCATCGATCAACCCAAGCGCGACATGAGCCCAGATTTAGCGGCAGACATTATCGCCGGCGCCTATTGGGTGCGCCGCCCCACAGCTTCAACTCAAACGGTTATCGCCTACGCGGGAACCGTCGCTCCCGAAGCGCTTGAAGCCATCACGCGGCTCGACGCGGCGGGCCACGATTGTGCCCTGCTCGCGGTAACCTCGTACGACAGATTGCACGCAGGCTGGAACGCTGCGGCCCGCGCACGCCGCAATGGCAACCCACGCGCGATCAGCCATATTGAAAACTTGCTCGCGCCCCTCAGCCGAGATTGCGCACTCGTCACGGTTCTGGATGGCCATCCGGCAGCACTCGCCTGGCTTGGTAGCGTCCAGGGAAACCGCGTTACCGCGCTCGGGGTCGAAGAATTCGGGCAGACGGGCAGCATCGCCGACGTCTACCGCATTCACGGTCTCGACGCGGCAACAATCGTCACCGCAGCCCACGCGATGAGCCTCAGAGAAGTACACAACACACAGCAGCTGGCTTCATAAGAGGGGCACACCGGCTTATCGCCCAGCCGTCTTCGCGGCCACGACCTTGTCGAACGCGGCCTCAAACTCTTGGCTTCCGGCGGTCTTCATGCTGTCGGTCATGCGCCGGTCAAGCTCGGCGAGCAACTGTTCGCCGGTCAGCCCAACGACCATTTTGTTCACGTAATAGGCGCGGCGCGCGAAGAAATTCGTTGTCGGGGCTTTCTGCCCCGCTGGCTGCATCATCTCGAGGCCGGTGACGGGACCGGCGAGATTCATCATTTCCATTTCGGCGCCGCTCAAGTTCGGCCGGTCATATTTTTCGGCTGTGTCCTTCAAGCCCTTCAGTTTATTTGCCTGCACCAATGGGCCGATATCGCCGTCGAGATTGATGGCGTGGACTCCCATCCCCTCGGACGTCTTGGCGTAGGCCTGAAACGTCTCCCAGTTTTGCGGAACTCGCTTGATGTTAGCGTTCATCTTCTTCAACGACGCGATCTTCGCTTTCAGGATCGCCGCGCGCTGCGAGGATAGATTCGGATCGCGCAACTTGCCAGTGAGCCGCGCGACGTACATGGCACCGTGCTGCGCCAGTTCGTCGATCGAGTTGGCATCCAGCAATTGCGCGTAGCCGATCGCGCTTGAAATGGCGCGTCCAGTTTTCTTGATCGGGTGGATGCCCGATTGCATGTCGTACGTGCCGATGCCACCGGTCTCCAGGGCGTAGACGCGCACCACCTGTTCCTTGGCCATACCCAAGGCGTGCGCCTCTTCCGCATAGCGCCGCTTGAACTCTTTTTCTGACAAGCGCTCAGGCGTAAAGTTGTAGACGCGCTTCGCCGCACCAAGATAGTCGGAAACGGTTGCCATCTCTTTCGGCGGCGCGGGCTGGCTCTTCACCTGCTCGACAAGGAACTTCTCATACTTGCTGGCAAGCCCGGTACTGAGTTTTGGCCCCGTGTAAGTCGGCGGGAAGCTCATCACGAAATCACCGGTCTCAAAGCGAACCTTGGCCGCGCGCTTCTTCTTGCGCGCCTGACGCTTCTCGTCGACCTTTTCCCAATAGCTGTCGAGCTGTCCTTCGTAAGTGCGGCGCGCGGCTTTCCAGTCCTGGAAGGCGTTGGCTTCGCTTCCCGACAAAGACGCCAGAAAGTCGGCCGTCGACATGGCCGACGCCACGGAAGTCAATGCGACGCCCGCAAGCGCAAACACAACAAGCGCCAGTTGGAGCACGCCCAGTTTCCGTCCGCTTGTCACGTATCAACCCTCGTCAAATTCGGCCGAATCGGCTGCACCGTCGCCTTAGACTTTGACGATATCGTGATTCAGGGCGAGAACCCCATATTTTTAAGCATCTCAGCTGTGCTAGGCTTGGCCTATGCCGCCGCATTCATTGCCAAATCACCCGGAATTTACGCGAGAACAGGATCTGGCCCACTTGGCCAAGAACCTGCTTGCTGAGCCCCTTGAACACAGTCACGCGGGATGGACCCCAAGCGACTTTGACCTCAATCCCGATGCCGAATTCGAAGCCGACGGCGCGCCGCTGACAGCCGCGGCCGTACTCGTTCCTTTGATCACGGGCGGCGCTACGCTGAGTGTTCTGCTGACCGAGCGCACCGCCCACTTGGCCCAGCATCCCGGCCAGATCGCCTTTCCGGGCGGCAAAATAGAACCCTTCGATCAGGGTCCACTCGCGGCCGCCCTTCGTGAGGCCAACGAAGAAATTGGCCTAGACCCCCAATTCATCGAGCCGCTTGGCTACATCGAACCTTACCGGACGGGAACCGGATTTCTCGTGACGCCCGTCATCGCCGCCATCAAGCCCGGCTTCACCCTCATCCCAGACGCTTCCGAAGTTGCCGACGTTTTCGAAGTCCCGTTCGATTTTCTCATGGACACGCGCAATCATCGCATCGACAGCCGATTTTGGCGTGGCGCTGACCGGCGCTTCTATGCGATGCCCTACAAGGACCGCTATATTTGGGGAGCTACGGCCGGAATTATTCGGACCCTGCACCGGAGACTATTCACGACATGACCCGTATCGTCATCGAGAACGTCTTCTTCTTCTTGCTGCCCTCACTCATGTACCTTGCCTACATTGCGTTCATTCGCAACGATTGGCCGGGCTTGGGAACCGTTGTTCGCGCCGCGCCCCTTCTAAAACTTTTCGCGCTCGGCGCCGCGATGATGCTGGCGTCCCTCTTCGCGTTCTCCTCGAAATCGGGACATGACCCACGCGAGAAATACACTCCGCCTTCGTACTCGGACGGAAAACTTAACTCCGGCAACGCGGGCGAAAAGAGAAAATAACGGCACGATGTTACCATGAGCCAAGCATGAGTACTGATCGCTCCAACACCGCAAAGCCGCTTCCCTCGCTCGCCGGTGCGGCGTGGCTCAACTCTCCAGCGCTTGGCAAAGTCTTTGCAGCTTTCGCCAAGTCCTCAATCGACGTCCGCGTTGTCGGCGGCGCAACCCGGAACGCGCTCCTCAAAAAGCCTATTTCAGATATTGATCTGGCAACGCCCGCGCGGCCAGAATTGGTCACGGAAATTGCCGCCAAAGCCGGTCTCGCCGTACATCCAACCGGCATTGACCATGGCACCGTCACCATTGTTGCCGATGGCACCGCCTTCGAAGTGACGACGCTGCGCCGCGATGTCGAAACCGACGGGCGCCGGGCCATTGTCGCCTTCACGGACGACTGGCTTGAAGACGCCATGCGCCGCGACTTCACGATCAACGCTATCTACGCCGCGCCCGACGGCACCATCTACGATCCCGCTGGCGGACTTGACGATCTCAAGGCCGCACGCGTTCGATTCATTGGCGACGCCTCTGATCGCATCCACGAAGATTATCTGCGCATCTTACGTTTTTTCCGCTTCACCGCGCAGTATGGGCGCGGCGCACCCGATCCTGTTGGGCTTGCGGCCTGCACAAGCCTCAAGGCCGGCCTGACAAAACTGTCGTCTGAACGTGTTGGCGCGGAAATCATGAAGCTGCTCGACGCGCCGCGCGCCGCCGAGATCGCAAACGTGATGGCCGCAACCGGTATTCTCGATATCGCCTTTGGCGGGGCAGCCTATCCTGATCGCCTCGCGCGCCTCAGCCGCATCGAAATCGCAAACGGATGGGTTGCCGACCGCTGGACGCGGCTTGCAGCGCTCGCCCTCGACGGACCGGTTAACGCCCGCGCACTTGCGTCGCGCCTCAGACTTGCGAACGCAGATGGTGACGCCATACAAGGTGCGGCAACGACCAACGCGGCTTACGATCCCAAGACACCCGAAACGGCGGCGCGTGCCTGGCTTTACACCAGCGGCCCCGATGCGTTCCGGCGTGGTTCTTTAGTGGCATGGGCGGCGGCGTCCGCTTCGCCCGATGACGCGCTGCGGCAGGCTAGGACAACGCTGCCCGACCGTTGGAAGGCTCCGGCACTTCCCGTAAAGGGTGCCTGCATTATCGGCCTCGGCGTGGCTCCAGGCGCACGTGTTGGCGAAATTCTGAGAGCATTCGAGTCCTGGTGGATTCGGGAAGATTTTCCCAACGATCCCGCGCTGCACAAGAAAATTCTGACGGATCTTGTTAACCTAAGTTAAAAAACGGTTAAAATTTTCTTTCACTCCGTTCGAACCCAAGCTAGGGTCCCGGTGCTGGGAACAATTGTATTGCGTTGAGGTATCCCTATGGACCATGTCGACCGCGAGCGGGCTCGTTCGCTGAAGTTTGTCCAAATCGTATTTGCTCTCCTAGCTCTCATCAGTGTCATTTCCGGAATGGCGGTCGCGTATGCGTCCGATGATTTCGGATTGCCTGATGGCTCGGCAAAAACGATTGCAGGTGCATTCCTGGTTGTCGGCATCATGAACACCGCCCTCATGTTCTTATGGGAGCGCGTGTTCAATCGCATGTCGCCCTGATCAACGGGGCCGGAACACATTCGCCAGCGCCGCTTGCGGCGTTTGGCTTACCAACTGAACAGGGCGCACGAAGCGCCCTGTTTTTTTGGCTAAATAGCGTCGTGCGATTTATGCTGTTCAGCTTGCGCGCGGACCGCTGGATTGCTTCACGGCCGCTTCGATGCGCCGCCAATCGGCGGCCTGTTCCCGCTCGCCTTTGTCCTCGAGGAGCTTAGCCTTCTGAGCCGCCTCAAGTGCCGCCTTGGCGCCAAAGCTTTCCTGCAGTTTGCGGGCATGCGCCTGTATTTCCGTTGCTGGCATCATGATCGTCCTCCTTCAGGTTGAGGGTTTCGACCCCCAACATATGGGGCCGCAAAAAACCGCGACAACCCATGTGCTCATTGCCTGAATTTTGAGCACCCATGCGCCGCGCCGGCTTAAATACCCCTGTCACACGCCTGAAACATGAATCCAGTCTTGAAGCCTCACTGAGGGCTGCTCTCATGGAGCGTGAAATTGACAGGACCGAGCGAAATAACGAGCTACCGCGCGGTATTTGTTTCTGACGTTCACTTGGGCACCCGTTCTGCCCAGGCGGCCGAGCTTCTCGAATTTCTAAGATCCGTCGAAACACAAACCCTCTATCTCGTTGGCGATATCATCGATTTCTGGAAAGTCCGCCGGGGCCCTCACTGGCCACAATCGCACAACGACGTGCTACAGAAAATTCTGCGCAAAGCCAGAAAGGGCACCAGGGTTGTCTTCATTCCGGGCAATCACGACGACGGCATCCGCGATGTCTGCGGCATGGACTTTGGCGGCATCGAAGTGCGCCGGGACGCCATTCACCAGACGGCCTGTGGCAAGAAGTATCTCGTCCTTCATGGCGACGAGTTCGACATCATTACTCGTTACGCGCGCTGGCTCGCGTTTCTCGGCGACCGGTCTTACGAAGTGGCGCTCGCGCTTAATGCGCCTCTCAATTGGGCGCGGCGGCTATACGGACTCGATTACTGGTCGCTGTCCAATTTTCTCAAGCAGCGCGTCAAGTCGGCCGTAAACTTCATTGGCGAATTCGAAGTGGCGCTAGCGGCCGAAGCGCGAAGGCGCGGCGTCGACGGCCTGATTTGCGGCCACATCCACCACGCCAACATCCGGATGATCGACGGCATCCATTACCTGAATGCAGGCGATTGGGTCGAGAGCTGCACGGCAATTGCCGAACGGCATGACGGAACTTTAGAGCTCATCCGCTGGCTTAAGGAGAAACCGCAAAGAATACCGGCCGGACACACACTCCACCCTCAACTCGAAACCGCCGCGTGAACCCTCGCAGAGCTAACGCGGACAAAGCCGCGAAACTCAAACGAAAGGCCGACAGTGCATGATGAACAGCCCCGCCTCCGGCATCCTCCATCGAACAAGCGCCGAACTGCTTAGCGAAGCGGTGCACCAGAATGACAGCTGGTCCGTCACAGGCTTTCTCGAACGCACGTTCACGTTCGCTTTCCGCTCAATGGTCTATTCGCAAATATGGGAAGATCCGCGCATCGATTTGGAAGCATTGGAGCTGCAGCCTACATCGCGCATGATGACAATCGCATCTGGCGGCTGCAACGCCTTGAGTTATCTGACGGCTAACCCGTCAAAAATTTATGCAGTGGATCTCAATCAAACACACATCGCTTTGCTCAATTTGAAACTGGCAGCAGCCAAAACCTTGCCAAATCACAACGCGTTCTACAGATTTTTTGGTACGTCTAGCGACTGGCGCAACGCGCGCCTTTACGATGCAATTCTCCGGCCCGCCCTCGACGCTGAAACGCGCGCCTATTGGGAGGGCCGCGATTATACCGGACGGCGGCGCATCTCGCGTTTCTCTCGCAACTTCTTCCGCTTTGGTCTCCTTGGGCGATTCATCGGCACGGTTCATCTCGCAGCCCGTGCCTTGGGCGTTGACCCCTCTATGATCTTGAAGGCCAAAACGCGGGACGAGCAGCACCAGATTTTCGATCAGCACTTTGCGCCAATCTTCGACAAGAAAATCGTCCGCTGGGTTATGTCGAACCCGGCCTCGCTTTTTGGCCTCGGCATTCCGCCCGCGCAATACAAAGCCCTATGCGAAGACGGCAAGCGTGTCATGACCGATGTGCTCAAGGAGCGCGTCGAGCGCCTCGCCTGCGGATTCGATCTCAATGACAACTACTTTGCCTGGCAGGCTTTTGGCCGGCGCTACTCAGACGAAGTTGGCGGCTCTTGCCCGCCATACCTTGAAAAAGAAAATTTCATGGCGGTCAAATCGCGCACCAATCGCGTCACGCCGCTCAAGGAAAACATGATCCATTTCCTTAGCGGCGAGCCGTCCGAAAGCCTCGACCGCTATGTGCTGCTCGACGCGCAAGATTGGATGGACGACGAAACGCTCAATGCGCTGTGGCGCGAAATCACGCGCACGGCACGTCCCGGAGCCCGCGTCATATTCCGGACGGCTGGCGAAGACACGATCCTGCCGGGGCGAGTATCCCCACACCTCCTCGAGATGTGGAACTACGAGGCCCAACGCTCGGCCGAACTCTTCGCGCGCGACCGTTCTGCCATTTACGGCGGCTTCCACCTCTACACAAATTCTTCCTGAGGATCTCAACAATGACCGCCACAACAACTGCCGAGAAAATGGACCGCCAATACCGCTTCCAACGTCATATTTACGACGCCACGCGCACGCATTATCTCTTTTGGCGCCGCCGCCTCATAGAAGATCTTCGCCCACCCGCAAACGCCGCGATCGTTGAAATAGCTTGCGGCACGGGCTGGAATATCGTGCGAGCCGCACAAACCTATCCACACGCCCAATTTTTCGGTTTCGACATTTCAAACGAGATGTTGCGCACCGCCAAGTCGGCTATCGAACGCAATGGGTATGCCAATAGGGTCAAGCTCGCGCACGGAGACGCCACACATTTCGATCTCGCCGCCGTGTTCGGATTGCCGTGCGCAGACCGCATCTTCATTTCGTATGCGCTGTCGATGATTCCGGATTGGCCAGCCGCAGTTGATTGCGCAGCACGCTCTCTCACTCCTAACGGCGCGCTTCACGTCGTTGATTTTGGCCGC
>JAYSVT010000300.1:0-11351 GCA_043718455.1 Hyphomicrobium sp. | reverse complement strand
CCCTAGGTGTGCTAAGTCTGGGTTGCGGCATGGTTGCCCCCATTGTGAGATGTTGTGCCACGAACTAAGTGTCTCGCTAAATCGTGCTAAACGAAGGACTGTTATTCCCCAGAGAGTAAACTGAAGGATGGCCGGTGACCAGAATGCTCTTAAAGTTCACTAACAAGCACGGGATTTGCCACCCTGCAGCGTGCGGAGACCTCGAATGACGCTCCTAAGTCTTCCAGAACCCGATGCCGGAGTTATCAACCGCCGTGGTTTGATTGCCGAGGGACTGGCCCGGCTGGTTGGCCGGGATTGCCTGATTTTGGACGAGGACGGACGCCGGGCCTATGAAACGGATGCACTGACGGCCTACCGCCGGGTGCCCTTGCTCGTGGTCCTGCCACGCACCACGGACGACGTTTCCAAGGTTCTGCGTTACTGCCACGACAATAAATTGAAAGTCGTACCCCGGGGTGCGGGGACGTCGCTGTGCGGCGGCGCACTGCCAGGAGAAGACACAGTTGTCGTCTGCGTCTCGAAAATGAACCGCGTTCTCGACGTCGACTACGTCAATCGTACCGCGCGTGTGGAGTCCGGTATCACCAACCTTGCGATTTCCGGGAAGGTTGCAGATCAGGGTTATTTTTACGCGCCAGATCCATCCTCGCAGCTCGCCTGCACGCTGGCTGGCAACTTGGCCATGAACTCGGGCGGCGCCCATGGCCTAAAGTATGGTGTGACCACCAATAATGTCCTCGGCCTCAAGATGGTGCTGATCGACGGCACAGTTGCGGAATTCGGCGGCGGGCACTTGGACGCGCCGGGCTATGACTTCCTGTCGCTGATCGTTGGATCAGAAGGACAGTTCGGCATTATTACCGAAGCGACGGTGCGCATCCTGAAAAAAGCCGAAGGCGCGCGGCCGATGTTGATCGGGTTCAATTCGTCTGAAGCGGCAGGCGCGTGTGTTTCGGGAATCATCGGGGCCGGCATCATTCCCGTTGCCATCGAATTTATGGACAAGCCCGCGATCCACGTGTGTGAGGCTTTCGCAAAAGCGGGCTATCCTCTCGATGTCGAAGCGCTGCTTATTGTTGAGGTTGAAGGATCGGAAGCCGAAATCGAAGATCTACTCGGGCGGGTGGCGGCGATTGCCCGTAAGTTCGAACCCAAAAGCATCGAGATCAGCCGGGACGCCGATCAAAGCGCGCAGATCTGGGCGGGCCGCAAATCCGCCTTCGGTGCCATCGGCCGGATATCCGACTACTACTGCATGGACGGCACTATTCCCCTGGGTCAGTTGCCGAACGTGCTGACACAAATATCGCAGATATGTGCTCGCTACGGCTTAAAGGTCGCCAACATCTTTCATGCAGGCGATGGCAATCTGCATCCGCTTGTTCTCTATAATGCCAACAACCCGGACGAGTCGGCGAATGCGGAGCGTGCAGGCGCTGAAATTCTGGAACTCTGCGTCAAGGTTGGTGGATGCCTGACGGGAGAGCACGGCGTTGGCATTGAAAAGCGCGATCTCATGACGGTGCAATTTTCCCCTACCGACCTTGCCGTTCAAATGCGTATCAAAACGGTATTTGATCCGCACTGGCTGCTAAACTCGGCCAAGGTGTTTCCTCTTGAGTTGAGCGCCGCTGCACTTGCGGCCGAACAGGCCACAGACCAGGCAGCATAAAGGGAATAGTCAGGTGAACGAACTTTTGCGCCCCGCTGCAAATTGGGAGCTGCAGTCGATGATCGATAAGATCGCGGTGCACAAGCTCCCCATTGAAGTTATTGGTCACGGCTCGCTGCGCGGCATGGGCCGTCCGCCGCAGCCGGGCGTTGTGATCTCGACCGCCTCGTTGCGCGGCGTGACGCTGTATGAGCCGTCCGAACTCGTCATGTCGGCGCGCGCTGGCACACCGCTTTTGGAAATCGAAGCTGAACTCTCCGCAAACGGCCAGATGCTGGCCTTTGAGCCCATGGATTTGGGACCCGCAACTGGCGGCCCAGCCGGCGCGCAGACTATTGGTGGTGTATTCGCGACCAATCTTTCCGGGTCCCGGCGCATTTCAGCGGGTGCCGCGCGCGATCAGTTGCTGGGTGCCGTTGCGGTCAACGGGCGGGGCGAGTTGTTCAAATCCGGCGGGCGCGTGATGAAGAACGTCACGGGATACGATGTGGCGCGCGGCTTAACGGGGAGCTGGGGTACACTTGCCGTGATGACGGAAGTTACATTCAAGGTGCTGCCGCTGCCCGAGTCGACCGTCACACTTTTGTATACGGGACTGCCAGACGATCTCGCGGTCGAGCTTTTGACGGCGGCGATGGGCTCGCCCTTCGATGTCAGTGGTGCCGCACACTTGCCAAAGCTCGCGGCAGCGAGGCTTTCTCACCCGCGTCTCAAGGCAATGGGTGAAGCGTTCACGGCAATCAGGCTTGAGAACTTTATTGCCTCGGTCAGCGAGCGCAAAGCGAAGCTTAAAGAATTGCTCAAGGTGTACGGCAACCCCTTCGAGTTGGGGCCGGACGAATCGCACGGGCTCTGGTCCGATCTGCGCCATCTCAACATCATGCCGCATTCGGCTGAGACGAGCCTGTGGCGCATCTCGACCACGCCGTCCAAAGCGCCCGAGATTGTCGCGGCGATTGAAAAGTTTATGCCGGTTACGGCATTCTATGATTGGTCGGGCGGGCTCGTGTGGATGGAAGTACCGGCGGCGGCGGATGCGGGATCAGCCGATGTGCGGCGCGCTGTTGCTGTGCGCGGCGGACATGCCACCCTTGTTCGCGCGGCGGCCGATGTGCGCCAATCTGTTGATATTTTTGAGCCCATGCGGCCGGAGATCGATCGGCTAACGCGCGGGCTGAAATCTGCGTTCGACCCGCTTCACCTGCTCAATCCTGGGCGTATGTACGCTCATATCTGATTCCCCGCGCCGTGTGAGACCCTTAAAGATGCAGACCAACTTTACGCCTGAACAGTTGAGCGATCCCACAATCGCGGACGCGGAAAGTATACTGCGGCGCTGCGTGCACTGCGGATTGTGCACCGCGACGTGTCCGACCTACATTACGCTTGGCGATGAACGCGACAGTCCGCGCGGGCGCATCTACGCCATCAAGGACATGCTTGAACGCGGCATCGACGCGAAACCCGAAGTCTCGACGCACATCGATCGCTGTCTGTCTTGTTTCTCATGCATGACGACGTGCCCCTCGGGCGTCGATTACATGCATCTTGTTGAGATTGCCCGAAACCATATTGAAAAAACCGGCCGGCGCAGTTTGAAGGATCGCGCTGTTCGCAAAATGCTGGCAGCGATCGTGCCCCATCCACGGCGCTTCCGCTGGGCCTTGAAGGCCGCCCCGCTTGGACGGCCGATGGTTGGTGCATTTCGCCGCCTCGGTATGCCGGAGCTGGCGGCGATGATCGAGCTGGCGCCCAAGACGGGTGCCAAGAAAGCGCGCTTTATCGGCCCTGGCTTGGCGGCAACGGAATCGGAACGGACGGGACGGGTCATCCTTCTGGCCGGATGCGCGCAGCAGGTGCTGCGGCCTGAAATCAACGACGCAACGATCCGGTTGCTGGCGCGCGGCGGTGTCGATGTGATCGTGTCGGCAGGAGCTGGCTGTTGCGGCGCGCTGACGAGCCACATCGGCATGGAAGCCGCGGCGATCGAGTCGGCCAAAAGAAATGTCGATGCCTGGTCCAAGGAAATGGCCAAGGGCTCCATCGACGCCATTTTGATCAATGCGTCGGGCTGCGGCACAACGGTGAAAGACTATGGCCACCTCTTGGCGCGCGATCCGGAGTACGCCGAACGCGCGGCGCAGGTGTCAGCACTCGCCAAGGACGTATCGGAGTTTTTGGCGACGCACGATATCGGCGCCCCGCAACGTTGGACCAGCCTTAAGGTTGCTTACCACTCGGCTTGCTCGATGCAGCACGGCCAGCGCATCACGCGCGAGCCCAAGGCGCTTCTGAAAAAAGCCGGCTATAGCCTTCTCGATATCCCAGAAGGGCACCTGTGCTGCGGATCGGCGGGCGTCTACAACATTTTGCAATCCAAAATCGCAGGGCAGCTTCTGGAGCGCAAGGCTGGGCACATCAAGGCGTTGCGTCCGGATCTGGTTGCGACAGGCAACATCGGCTGCATCAGTCAGTTGTCTAACGGCCTCGACATGCCCGTCGTCCATACGGTCGAGCTTCTCGATTGGTCGTATGGCGGCCCCGTGCCGCCCGGCATGGAGGCGCTCGAACAGTTTTCGACGCCCGTTCCGCACCCGCCCAAGCGGACAGTGGACGACTACATCAGTGCGTAGTCTCTCAGTGACTAGTCTCAAAATATTGGTGAATGCGTCATGTCAGTGTTGGTGGCGCCGCCCCGGTGCGCATGGTGAACAGTCTCAAGCCATTGAAACTATTTGCGTTAGGACGTAGTCTTATTGACTAATTCTGGGCAAGCACGATACTTGCACAAGGCAATAGTAGAGTGATGAGCCAAATATCGCGGCGACTCTGGTGCGTTTCGGGCCGACAGGCTTGAGCGGGCAATTGAGCGGATAATCGAATCTGGTGATGCGTATGACGGACACGATCTTTAGGAATTGGGCTCCGGAATTGACGGCGCAATGGGGCAAGGCCCCGCTGAAGGCCACACACCGGCTCAGCGATCATGCGCTATTTTCTTTAGATGCCCTTGCCGAACTCATCGATGGATATCCGCGCCAGCATTACGCGCTTGTGCAGATGGGCCCGCAAGGGTCGGCGCGGCGCACATGGCGCGAAGGCGATATCGGCGGGCTAAAGGGGCGCGACGTTATCGAAGCGATCAAGCAAGGCCGTATGTGGCTCAACTTGCGCAACGTCAGCGGCATCGACAAGCGCTATCGCGAGCTGCTTGATGTGGCGTTCGAAGAAGTGCGCAACAACGTGCCGGGTTATGAGACCTATAACCGGACATCAGGCATTTTGATCTCGTCACCCAATGCGCAGGTCTACTATCACGCCGATCTTCCGGGCCAATCGCTCTGGCAGATTCATGGAAAAAAGCGCGTCTTCGTTTATCCCAACACGCCGCCTTTCATCACGCCTGAACAGCTGGAAAACATTGCGCTGTTCGAGGTCGAGGTCGATATGCCGTATGAACCGGCTTACGATACGTCGGCGCAAGTGTTCGAAATTGGCGGCGGAGAGATGCTGCATTGGCCGCTCAATGCGCCGCACCGCGTCGAAAATCTCGATTGCTTGAACGTTTCGATGACGACGGAGTACTGGACGGAAAAGGTCCGGCGCAGCCAGATGATTAATATGGCGAACGGAATTTTGCGCCACAAAGCAGGTGTGGCGCCGAAGAGCCGCGCAACGTCAGGCGTTGGGTTTTGGGCAAAAGCTGCGATGCAGGCGGGCGTCAAGCGCACGGGGCTTTTGCAAAAAGAACGCGCAGCCCGGCGCGCGATCGATTTCAAGCTTGATCCCGCACATCCAGGCGCAATTATCGACATTAGAGAAGCGGCCGAGTAAATTACGCAGCGCACGGCGAAGAAGGCGGGGCGAAGTGGGAAGGCCATGGTGAGCGTGAGCGAAGACGCTGCTTATCGCGACGTTGCTGTGCGCCCGCGTGCCTGGACATGGCGGGGCCCGCGCTATATTGCCGAAGTTTTCGATGGCCCCGATGACGCGCTCGCAGCGCTTGAGAGCGTGCAGCGCGGCTTGAAATGCACTGGGTTCCAGTCGCTCAATTGGCTGACGGTTTTGTATGAAGAACTGGCGCCGTCGAAGCGCGCCATGCCGCGCGTTGTGATTGTGACGGAACGCAACAGCGGCGAAGTGGCGATTGTCCTGCCGCTCATCGTCATCAAAAAGCGCACGCTGACGGTCGCGCGTACAGCTGATCTTGGCGTGTCCGACTATGGCGGCCCGATCTTGGGATTAGCGCCGCTCAAGAAGCGCCGCTCGATCCGGCGTGTGTGGCGCGCGATCCGGCACGCACTGAAGGACGTGGACCTCATCAAACTCGAACGTATGCCGGCTGAGATTGGCGGCTTGCCCAATCCGCTGGTCACGCGGAGCGGTGTTTCGCCAGCGCGCCATAGCGGCAATGTTCTGACGATTGAAACAACGGTTGAAGATTTCCTGCGTTCGCGCGGCAAGAAGTACCGCAAGGAAGTCGAACGCTGCTCAAGGCTCTGGGAAAAAGAGGGCAGTCCGCGTTTCGATCGCGCCACGGCTCCGGAAGCCATTGCGCGGGGTTACTCGGCACTGGAAGAACAGCAGGGCGCGCGTCATGCGGCGCTCGGGACCAAGTACATCCTGGATGAGCCTGCATACCGCGCCTTCTACGAACGCCTCGTCATGGACGGAACCGAATGCGATCTGGGATATTTGTTCACGCTCGAAGCCAAGGGCGAGGTGATCGCCACGCTATTCGGCATCGTGCATGATGGCACGTTCACGCTTCTGAGAATCTCAAATGGCGGAGACCGCTGGAGCCATTTGTCGCCCGGCCGGCTCATCGTGGTCGAAGCCATGAAGTACTTTGTTGAAAAGGGCGTGCGGCGCTTCGACATGGGCATCGGCGATTATCCGTTCAAACGCGGCTTTGGTGTCACCGAAGTGCCGCTCTACGATTTGATCGTGGCGCGCGATCTGGCCGCCGTACCTCGCGCCGTGTTCCACCGCTGGAAAGCGCGGGCGCGCAAAAATCCACGCATTCTCGCGGTGGCGCGCCGGTTTATGGGGAAGAAAGACTGACCCCCTCTCCCCATTTCTGCACTCAATGGGGAGAGGGGATTAGGCCTGCCTTTCGCGCTTCCGAAGCTTCCGCTATAAGGCGCCAAGACCATTTCATTTGGGCGCCCGGTTCGAGTGGACTTTAGGGCGCCTCAGCAACTCAATTCAGATCAAGTTTCGAGATCATGTCTAAAGACAAAAACGGCGCGCGACCTGAAGCACGGCCTGAAGCTCGTTTGGCAAAAGGCTTTCGCGATATTGAAGCGGCGGAACTTTCCGGCCTCAACGAGATGCTGCAGACCATTCGCGGCGTCTACGAGCGCTATGGGTTCGAGGCGCTGCAAACGCCGGCCATTGAATACACGGATGCTTTGGGAAAATTCCTGCCCGATCAAGACCGGCCGAACGCGGGCGTGTTTTCGTTTCAAGATGAAGACTCGTCGGGCGAAGGTGGGCAGTGGATGAGCCTGCGTTATGATTTGACGGCGCCGCTGGCGCGCTACGTGGCGCAGAATTTCGATAAGCTGCCGAAGCCGTTTCGCCGTTATGCGTTCGGGAACGTTTATCGCAATGAAAAGCCGGGGCCGGGGCGCTTCAAGCAATTCATGCAATTCGATGCCGATACGGTTGGCAGCGACTCGGTCGCCGCTGACGCCGAGATGTGCATGCTCGCGGCGGATACGCTCGAGGCGCTGGGGCTCAAAGGCAAGTACGTTATCAAACTTCACACGCGTAAAATCTTTGAGGGCCTTTTGGAGGTTATCGGGCTTGCTGGCGAAGCCAACGCAGCGAGACGCATTACGGTTCTTCGCGCCATCGACAAATACGATAGAATTGGCACCGCGGGCGTTAAAGAACTATTGGGCGTCGGTCGAAAAGATGCATCTGGCGATTTTACTCCGGGCGCAAAGTTGACTGCCGATCAAATGGAGCAGGTTGGCATGTATGTTGGATTTAACCAGCTACCCAACGACGATGAAACCGCGCTCGAGCACTGGCAATCTCAAATAGCGGATTGGAACAGCCTGGTTTCTGTCAGTGAGATCGGAAAAAAAGGCATTGAAGAGCTTTCGCAAATTGCGGAATTACTCGCATCGAGTGGGTACGGCCTTGATAAGATGAAGTTCGATCCATTTGTCGTGCGCGGTCTCGAATACTACACCGGTCCTGTGTTCGAAGCCGAGCTGACGTTCGAGGTCAAAGGCGATGACGGCCGCCCAGTCCGCTTTGGCTCTGTCGGCGGCGGCGGACGCTACGACGATTTGGTCAGCCGCTTCACAGGGCAAAAGGTTCCAGCAACCGGCTTCTCGATTGGCGTTTCGCGTTTGCAGGCGGCGCTTGCCCACATCGGTACAAAACCCCAAGCGCCGCTCGGACCCGTCGTCGTGCTTGTGATGGATAAAGCGGAGATCGCCAGCTATCAAAAAATGACGCAGACGCTGCGTACCGCCGGTATTCGCGCCGAAATGTACCTCGGCTCATCCGGCATGAAGGCGCAGATGAAATATGCCGACAAGCGCAACAGCCCGTGCGTCATCATTCAAGGGTCGGACGAACGCGCCAAGGGTGAAGTCACGATCAAAGACTTGATCGAAGGCGCGAAGGCAGCGGCGGCCATCAAAGACAACAAGGAATGGAAAGAATCGCGCCCCGCGCAGGTGGCGGTTTCGGAAACGAATATGGTCGAGGAAGTTAGAAAGATTGTAGCTCGGCATAAAACCTAGCGGCCCTTTGCGCGTGCTTCGCCATTTGGCGTCATCCCGGCGAAGGCCGGGACCCAGCCAAGCTTCAGTGGGGCGCAAACAGCGGGCCTGGACGGGTCCCCGCCGCCGCGGGGATGACGAAATTTAGCGAAGTGCCAATCGCCGGAAAAATTTGGAAGTGTGGGAAAATGGCCGCTGAAACGGCACAACAGTTCGAGGCGCTTGAGGCTCAAGCTCAAGTCGTGATGTCCGTCTTTGCGAAGGCGGGCCACGAAGCCGTTGCGCCCGCCGTCATCCAACCGGCAGACGTATTCCTCGATTGCATCGGGGAAGCGCTGCGCGCCCGCACGTATGTTTTCACCGATCCCGATGGCTCGGAGCTTTGTTTGCGCCCGGATATCACCGTGCCAACGTGCCGGTTGCACATCGCGCGTCATGCCGATCCTGCGACAGCGGCTAAGTATTACTACAACGGCTCAGCCTTTCGCTTTCAGCCGCAAGGCGCGAGCGACGCGCACCCGCGCGAGTTTCGCCAAGCCGGCATTGAACGCTTTGGCGACAAGAACCGCGAAGCCGCAGAAGCCGAAACCATTGCACTTATCATCCGCGCGGTTGAAGCGGCGGGCCTGACATCATGGTCCCTGAGATTGGGCGACCTCGGGCTGTTTCGCGCCATACTCGCCGCTTGCGACATGCCTGTGCGCTGGAAAAAGCGCTTGGGCGAAGCCTTCTGGCGGCCAGAAAGCTTTCGCGCAGAGCTGAAACGTCTGACCACAGTGCCGGGTGCTTCTGCTGCGAAGCTGCCGCCGGAACTCGCCAAGTCACTTGACCCAGCGAACAGGACTGCAAGCGAAGCCGCTGTTGCTGCGTATTTTGACGCGAAGAATATTGAACTTGTGGGGACGCGCACGCTGCCTGAAGTGACCGCGCACCTTTTGGAACAGGCCGCCGACCTTGGGGCGAGGCCACTCGAGGCAGCCTCGGCCCGGCTGATTGAAAGTTACGTCGCGGTTGCGGCATCCGCCAAAGATGCTGGCAGCACGATCGCAGCCCTTATCAAGGGCGCGAAGGGCGGCACCGGCGCGGCGCTCGACGCATATGACAGGCGGCTCGCGTTGCTGGCAAATGCCGGGATTGACCTCGACCGCGTGACGTTCTCCGCCGAATTCGGCCGCAACCTTGAATACTACACAGGGCTCGTGTTCGAAGTTTCAGCCCCCGGCTTCGCGAGCGACAGCCCGATTGCAGGCGGCGGGCGCTACGACGCCTTGATGCGCGCGGCCGGCGCCCATTGCGACGTGCCAGCTGTCGGTGCAGCGATCCACACGGAACGCTTGCTACTGGCGGTGAAGGAGGTGCGCGCATGAGCGATAAAATCATTCTCGCCATTCCCTCCAAGGGCCGCTTGATGGAGCAAACAACCGAACTCTTCGGCAAGGCAGGACTTGTCGTGCGTAAAGTTGGCCATGCGCGGGGCTATCGCGGCGAAATCGAAGGTCTGCCTGATGTCGAGGTGGCCTTTGTCTCATCGTCAGAAATCGCCGCAGCGCTCAAATCTGGAAGTGTTCACCTTGGCATCACGGGCGAAGACCTGATCCGCGAATCCATTTCGGATTCGGAGACGCGCGTCACATTTCTCAAGAAGCTGGGGTTTGGCTTTGCGGACGTGGTTGTTGCGGTTCCAGCGTGCTGGATCGATGTTGCAACAGTCGCAGATCTCGAAGCCATTTCCTTGCCGTTCCGCCGTGCGCATGGGCGCTGGCCGCGTGTCGCAACAAAGTACATGAACCTGACGCGGCGCTTTTTCGCTGCCAACGGCTTTGGCGATTATCGCATTGTGGAAAGCCTGGGAGCCACCGAAGGCACACCCGCGGCCGGCACTGCGGAGCTAATTGTGGACATCACGACCACGGGCGAAACGCTGCGGGCCAACGGCCTGAAAATCCTCGACGATGGGGTTATCCTTAAGTCTGAGGCGAACCTCATCGCTTCCAATGTGGCGGCTTGGACCGCCCCCATGCTCACGACACGCGCGGAGCTTGTTCAAAAGCTCGGCCGTTGAACAGCGTAATGCTTAACGGCGTCGCGCGGAAGCTGCCGGTAGTCTAGGATTTCGCGCGCGCCGATCAATTTGCAACGTTGGCATCGTATTGGCGAAATAGGGAGAGCGCCGTGCTAGCTTGCCGGACGGAATGTTAGGGATGAATTGGACCAGAGGGGCAAAGCTCTGCCGACTACCAGAGTGTTGAAGCGCATCAATGAAGAATTCAACAAAGCGGGGGACTGAGGTCCCGGTGGCAGAGACCTGCGCGTGCAACGAAGGCAGCGCAGCGGCGGAGCAATTGCCGGTGCATGACGGCGGCACGGCCGAGCAGAAATATGACCGCGCTCTGCATCGCCACCTTGAGGGCATGCCCCTCAAAGAGATTGGCTTCTTCGTCAATTCCAAACGCCTTGAAATGATTGAGCAGCTTGTAGGCCAGGAGTTGCGGCGCAAGGGGAGCGAAATTCTCAACGTCGCGTGCGGCCCGTTCGCACTTGAATTTTATCTTCAACTTCGCGGCGCAGATATAACGAGTTTTGACCGGGAGACGAGACTAGTGGGTCTGCATGGCGAGCTTCTCTCCAGCGGCCTCATCAGTGACAGCGAATTCCATGTGTCCGATGTGCATGAGTTTGCCGCGTCCAAGCAGTACGACGCCGTGATCATCAACGATTTATTTTACACCAAGCATATCGACTTCTACGCGCTGATTGGCGAATACGCCGGTTACGTGAAGCCGGGCGGGATACTCTACTTTGATATTCAGGACGAACGCGCAGGTCCAGTCTGGCGTGCATTCGGAAAAGACGCCGAGTACCGGCGCTATGACCTCGCGCGCGTCTCAAAAACGCTGAAGGAGTGCGGGCTGGAAGTAACCTCGGTAACG
>JAYSVT010000299.1:0-11384 GCA_043718455.1 Hyphomicrobium sp. | reverse complement strand
ACGCGTTCGCCGCCAAGAACCGCTCGAAGATGGCGCAGGATCAGGACGGCGATCTCGTCTATCTCGCGGAAAGCGCGTTCTCGTTGCGCTGGGCGGCGGAGCGCAATCCCGAGATCACATTCACGGACGTGAAGACGATGCGGGTGGGGTAGTGGCGTGCATTTGGCGTGCACTAGCACAAGTGCAACTTCGTCTGAATCGCGACAGGTAAAGGTCCCGGATAGCCGCGCTCGCAATAGCCGGAGATACACATAGTGGCACAGCAGCGCGCCTTTCGGGAAAGCGGGTGGCGTGCCTATCTAAAACACCCGCAACCCCGGCCGTAGGGCCGCTCCAGCGGGCCGCAGCGCCGGGGCCTTTAACTGGCTGAAGTGGATTGCGAGTACCGCTTCAAATTAAAATGAGTGTGCTCAAAAATGAACAATCGCGCCGGCGCCGATGTATTGGAAGTCTTGGTATTCGTTTAGGCCTGTCTGCGGTATGCCGTTGAAGGTGCCATCAAACTCGAAACCCATGCGGCGGTATTTGATCCAGAGCGACATGGCGGCAGCGTCGATTTCCTGGACAAGCCCAAGCCCCCAGACATCGAGTGACGAGGATACATCTAGGGTGGAGGTGAATGTGGGACTCGAGAAGGTCTGCCTGATGCCCGCGCTGTCGCTATTGTGCAGGAATTCGCCGTAAAGCACGGTTGCGCCGAGGCTAGACCAGCGCTGTCGCAGCCCGCCTTTTGCGTACAACGTCTCCGCGTCCGGTGCCGTGAACGATGCCCTAGCCGGTAACTCTGTCTCAAGTTTGCCGTAGGCGGCGTAAGCGAAGAGGCCGGTTGTTACGTTTTCGATGTAAGCCCCGGCTTGAAGATACTTGAGTTTGTCAGGACCGAAAATGAAGGGGGCCCCGATCAGTTCCAAATCCGTCGTTTCGGCATAGGCCGCCGTAAAAGCGACTTTGAAATCGCCCCAGTCGCCTGCATAGCGCGCCGCAACGTCCCACATGTCGTCTTCGCCCCAAGAGGCCGAGACGGAGAAGCCGCCGAACGTGGGCGAATCATAGCGCACGACATTGCGCGGCAGTCCAAGCGGTTCCGGCATCAAGAGATCGGCCTTGGCGGGTTTGCGGTTCTCCTTGTCGAAGTTCCATTTGCCGCCTTTAGGTTCGTTGCCGTCCATGAGCAGGCCGGTTTTGCGGCGCATGTCGCGATAGAAGTATTCCATGCGCAGTTGCGTGCGCCCGCCGGCCCAGGTGCGGAATTCCGGCAGCGAGCAAACGAAGCGCGTGTCGTGGCGGATATCAACCGGAACGCCGAAGCGGTGCTGCCATGTTTTCATGTCTTCCAGAACGCGCCATTCGCCGGGCTCGGTAACAACGATGCGTTCGGGTTTGGTGAGATGAACAGCGCGCTCGACTTCGCCTGCGAAACTGCCGCGATTGTCTTCGCAGTCGTAGGTTCTGTATTCGATGCTCCAGCCTGCTTCGCGAAGTTCGTCCGCGAAGTGGCGCATGGCGGAGAAGAGAAACGCGATCTTCTTCTTGTGGTGGGGAACATAGGTCGCCTCCGCGCGCACTTCGCACATGAGGATTTGATCTCGCGCCGGATCGGCGTCCGCGAGGCTCGAAATGGCGGGCGTCAGTTGATCGCCGAGGATTAGAATAAGATTGCGGATTTGAGCGGGCGGAGAGGGTTTTTTCATAGCAGAGCTTGCTACGAAGAACCTGACGCTGCCAGATCACGCCACCTCGTTCGTCACCGCAATGAGCTTGTCCAGCGCAAGGTTCGCACGCCCGCTGTCGATGGAGGCGGCGGCTTGGGCGACGCCCATTTCGAGGCCGTCTGCTTTGCCGGCGACGATAAGGGCGGCGGCCGTATTGAACAACACGATGTCGCGATAGGGGCCGGGCTCTCCGAGAAGCAGCGCCCGGAGTTTCGCGGCGTTCGTCTGCGGGTCGCCGCCTTTGAGGTCTGCAAGCGTGGCGCGGGGGAGCCCTGCGTCTTCTGGCGTGACTTCAAAGACGGTGATGTCGCCTTTGTGCAGTTCGGCGACGGTTGACGAGCCCGTTGTCGTCAGCTCGTCCATGCCGTCAGCGCCGTGCACGATCCAGGCGTGCGTTGAGCCGAGAGCTTTTAAAGCTTCGGCCATGGGCTCCAGCCATTTGCGATCATAGACGCCGAGCACTTGGCGTTTGACGCCGGCTGGATTGCACAAGGGCCCAAGCAAATTGAAGAGTGTGCGGATGCCGAGGTCCGCGCGGATCGGTGCCCATTGTTTCATGGCCGCGTGATGCATCGGCGCCCACAGGAAGCCGACACCCGCGCTGTTGATGGCGCGTGAGACGACAACCGGCGGAATGTCGATTCTGACGCCGAGAGCTTGGAGTACGTCAGAGGCGCCCGAGAGCGACGAGACCGAGCGGTTGCCGTGTTTGGCGACAGGGACGCCCGCGCCTGCCGCGACGATGGCGGCGGCTGTCGAGACGTTAAAAGTGCCGTGGCTGTCGCCGCCCGTACCCACAACGTCGATGGCGTTGGGTGGGGCCTCTGCCGGTGTCATGCGGGCGCGGAGAAATTTCGCGGCGCCTGATATTTCCGCGACCGTCTCGCCGCGCACGCGCAAGCCCATCAGAAACGCGCCCATCTGCACGGGCGTGGCGACGCCGGACATCAAGAGGTCGAGCGCGGCTTCCATTTCGTCCGATGACAAAGTCTTGCCGTCGGCGACTGCGTTCAAGAGTTTTTTAAGTTTGTTGGCGGGCATGGGGACTCGCGTGTTGTTGCGACGCGGTTCTAGCGGGTTGGGCGGCAAGGGGCAACGGCCGTTGGCGATAGAAGACGTGGGCCCCGGCGGGGCCATGGGTTGTAGCCACGGGTGAAGCGCAGCGAAACCCGTGGATGTGAGTCTATTTCCGTATCTGCCCCGAAGGGACAGTGGATGCATTGGCATCCATTCAGTCGAACACGTACTTTTCGTCGAATTCAATGGCGTGTGCGCGTAGAATGCGCAGCAGTTCCGACTCGAAGTTCTCGCGCTTGTGGTGCTCGGCCTGTCCAGCAATATATTTTTTCAGCGCTTCTTCATGAGATTTGCTGACCGAGAACACGCTGTACCCCTCCTGCCAAGCGAATGCGCCGAGATGGGAAAATGTATTGTGGATCCATTTGCTCGAGCGCGACTTGACTGTGCGCATGAGGTCCGACACCGATCCGTCCGGCCGCCACCGGAGGTACATGTGCACGTGATCTTCCACGCCGCCGATCTCATACAAAATGCCTTTCTCCGCCCGCACGATACCGCCGATGTACGGATAGAGGCGTTCGGCTACGCCAGCGGAAATCAACGGCGCGCGGTCCTTCGTCGAGGTTACGATATGGAGGAGGAGCTGGGAGTATGTGCCTGGCATTTAACTCCTTCGCCCCTCTGGGGCGTCCCGGAACATAGGGAACGTTGTCCACGGGTTCCGCTGCGCTACACCCGTGGCTACAATCCATCGCCCCGATGGGGCGATTTAGCCGTCATACGGCGCATTGAGATTTGCGCAAGTGGAGAACCGCCGTTCCAATTCTATCGACACCCGCCATCGCTGCACTAAGAATCTTTCAAGCCGCCTGCTTCGCTTCGAGTGATGCCAGCGAGGTCGAGGAAAATTCTGAAGTATCAGCGATGGCGAAAGTACACTTTAGGCCCCAGCGGGGCCATGGGATGTAGCCACGGGCGAAGCGTAGCGAGCCCGTGGATTATTGGTCTACCTCCCTTTCTGCCCCAGAGGGGCAGAGGAAGCATTCGCATGCATTTTAGCGAACACGTGCTTCCTTCGCCCCTATGGGGCGACCCGGAATAAGAGAGAACCTCATCCACGGGTTCCGCTGCGCTACACCCGTGGCTACCATCCATCGCCCCGATGGGGCGATTTATCAGTCATACGGGTCATCACGATTTATCCGCAGGATACTCTATTGTTCAGTTGGTCTTGCGGGCAAGGGTCTGTCGCAGCCCCAGCATTTGGCAGGCGGGAAGGCTGCTCCGCGCCGAGTTTGTTGGCGGGCATGGGGACTCGCGTGTTGTTGCGACGCGGTTCTAGCGGGTTGGGAAGGGAGGGGCAACGGCGTTAGCGATAGAAAACGTTTGGCCCCGAAGGGGCCATGGGTTGTAGCCACGGGTGAAGCGAAGCGAAACCCGTGGAGGTGAGTTTATTTCCATTCCTGCCCCGAAGGGGCAGAGGGATCGCTGATATCTATTTAATCGAACACGTGCTTCCTTCGCCCCTCCGGGGCGACCCGGAATGGAGGGAACCTCATCAACGGGTTCCGCTGCGCTACACCCGTGGCTACAATCCGCCGCCCCGTTGGGGCGAACTAGCCGTCATACGGGTCATCACGATTTATCCGCACGATACTCTAGTGTTCAGTTGGTCTTGCGGGCAATTAGTCTTCTAACACTTCTCAGATCCTTCAGGCAGTTCTAGGCCGCACGCCGGACACTTCACAGGTGAGAAACTCGGACCGAATTGGAACAGGACTAATGCGCTGCAATATCTGCATCGCGTTGTCACGCCGAAGTAGAGGAGGGTGCAAACAGGCAGGAGACCGAACAGTAAAAGCCACGGGCTTATGGCAGATAGGAAAGGTAACACAAGCATCGAAAGGCTGATCACCATCGATAGGCACCAGCGGCGCTGCACTCCGGCTTTGTCCGTAACGAAACTCATGACGCTGCTCCATCCGGACAGTAATTGCAGAGCTACGCCGCTTGCTTCCGTTTCACCTTAAACCCCGCGAGATCGAGGAAGTTGGCGAGCAGCGCGTGGCCTTGTTCGGAGGCGATGCTCTCGGGGTGAAACTGCACGCCGTGCACGGGATGCGTTTTGTGCTGCAGACCCATGATGATGCCGTCCGCCGTCTCGGCCGTGATCTCCAGACAATCGGGCAACGTCGCGCGCTCGACGATCAGCGAATGATAGCGCGTGATCTGGAATGACTTGGGCAATCCTTTGAACACGCCCTTGCCAGTGTGCGTGATTGACGAAATTTTGCCGTGCATGGGTTCGGGCGCGCGGATCACCTTGCCACCGTAAGATTGCCCGATCGATTGGTGCCCGAGACAGACGCCAAGCAGCGGGATCGTGGGACCCGCTTGTCTGATGAGATCGAGGCAGACGCCGGCTTCGTTCGGCGTGCACGGGCCCGGCGACAAGACAATCGCCTTCGGCTTTCTTGCGAGCGCTTCTTCTGCGGTGATCTTGTCGTTGCGCACGACAACGCTTTCCGCGCCCAGCTCGCCCAGGTAATGGACGAGATTGTAGGTGAAGCTGTCGTAGTTATCGATGAGGAGAAGCATGATGTTGATGTACGGCGCGGGGGATAGGGCGTCAAGAGCGGCAGCGGGCAACGGGCAGCAGGCAACAGGAAGGTTAGGTCAATTTGGAAATCTGACTGCGGCTGCCTGCTGCCCGTTGCCCGCGGCCGCCCCCCGTCACTTCTTCGGCGTCCAAAAGGCCGTCAAGCGTCCGGTGCGGGGGCCGGCGTCGCGCCAAGACTTTTTGTTGAAGGTCAAAACGGCGATTGCCGCAGTTGGGAATTTCTCAGCTAGCCGCTCATTGAGCGCTTGAGTGCTTGGCCCCCCGGGCCCCGCGAGCGCTTCCGCGAGATTGTGCATACCGGGGTTATGCCCGATCAATAAAACGCTTGCATGAATGGCATCTACTTTTCGCAACTGGTCCAGCATCTGGGCTGGCGGCGCAAGATAGAGCATGTCGTCGAAGTCGATCTTGGGTGCGGTTTGAAGATGCATTTCGTGCAGCGCCAATCGAACCGTTTCGCGTGTGCGTTGCGCCGGCGAGCACAGCACGAGGCTTGGGACGATGGCGAGTTCCCGCAGCGCGCGGCCGGCTTCCGGCGCGGCTTGAAGACCGCGCGCATTAAGCGGGCGGCTAAAGTCGTCGGTGCCGGGATTGTCCCAACTCGATTTTGCGTGGCGCAGGAGTGTTAGCGTGAGCATGAGAAACGGCCCGGCGTGCGATACAACTTGAAGAGATGGAGTGCGGTCTTATCTATAGACGGACTTTGCAGATAAGACAGCATGCGAAGTGAAGCTCGGCGACGGAGGAGAGTAAATGGACTATCTGACCGGCGCGCTGTGGTGGATCATCTCGAGCATTTTCGCGGTTTTTTGGTGGATTGTCGCGACGATCCTGTGGATGCTCGTGTGGTTCGTATTGCCGATTGCCGTTGTCGCCTTCATCGCGTTGCGCGGTGCGGAAAGCACCTTCGGTCAAGACGCGGTGCGCGCCTGGCTTAAAGCGCGGAGCATGAAATACGGCGCGGGGGTGTGGGACCGCGTCAGGCGCATCTCATTCGCGCTGGGTGTGCTGCCGTTCCGCGTGATCGCCTGGTTCGCCGTTTATGCCGTGTGGCACGCGGTTGTGAGCGTGTTCTGGCGCCCCAAGTGGCAGCCGTGGACACGGGCGTGGGGCAGGAGGTGGCGGCGTGTGAAGGTCACGCCGAGTGGGAGAGTGGTGAAGGCGGATGCCAAATCTTAGAAGCTACTCACGCTACTTTGCGCGCGAGCTTCTTGACCTTGATAGCGGTGCGGGCCTGGCGGACTTGTGCCAGGTCGTGAGCCGCCTGCATGCGAAGCCACGTATCCGCCGTGCTGCCGATGCCTTTTTCGAGCCGGATGGCCATTTCGGGCGTGACGGCACTCTTGCCGTTGATGACGTTATAGAGCTGCTGGCGTGTGACGCCGAGACCTTCGGCAGCTGCTGCAACGGAAAGGCCCATTTAGTCGATCTCGTTCTTGATCAACCGGCCGGGATGCGCTGGGGCTTTCATGGGCATGACAGTGTTCCTCTTAGTGATAATCTACCAAATCGACGTCGAGTGCGGAGCCGGTCTCGAAGCGAAATATGATACGCCAGTTGGCCCGGACAGTTACAGACCAGTAACCAGCCAGATCACCGCCGAGCCTGTGCAACCGGAAACTTGGCAAGTTCATTCCATCGATTGTTTCAGCCGCATCAAGTGTTGTTAGAATTAAAGAAATTTTTTTCGGCGTGCTGGGCGTTGATGCCGCGCGCGTCGTCCTGCTCGTATAGGCGTTTGAGGCCTTTGTGCCGGAAGCTCTTGATCATTGGTGAAAATGTAAAACGACAATTAACAGTTGTCAATGAAGTTTAGATGTGGACTATTAATCCGCTTGATCTACGCTTTCGCCAGAACCCAGAAATGTTCACTCGAGAGATGAGCCAGTGAAGAAGATATTCGCTTTCCTGCTTGCTGTGCTTGCGTCTATCCTGGCGGCGGCTGCGCTGTTTATTTGGTCTTTCAATGCTATGCGGGTTCAAGCGATCGTCACCAGCGAAGTGATCAGCGCGAACCACATTAAACTCCGCAAGGCAAACGCTGCGGAACGGTTTTGCCTTTTTCCGGTCAGCGACCTTATCGCGTTGTGGATTAACGAAAATCTCATCGGCTATCGCTCTGTTGGAAGCGTGGATTCGAGCTTTTACTATGACTCCAACCTCTACTGGGTCATTCTGAAGATTGATGACGATAAGAAAACTTACGCGTACCACCTCGTGCAGGCCTACGCAGCGAGTTACAATAATGGCCGCGTCTGCGTGAAAGACTTGAAGCTTCGACTCGAAAAGCAGAGCGGCGAAAAATCTTATTCGGTCATTGTCGGGAACCAATAAGAGAGGTTGACCTCGATATTACCCAAAAACTCCGCCATTGCCATTCCCGCCCTTGGTGCTCTTCGCGGCAAAGCGCACGGCTTCTTCAGCGGCGCGGACAATGGCTTTGGCTTTGTTGATGCACTCTTGCTGTTCGCTGGCCGCCACGCTGTCGTTGGTGATGCCGGCGCCCGCTTGAACGTGGAGCCAACCATCTTTAACGACGGCCGTGCGCAATACGATGCAGGTATCCATCTCGCCGCCGGCGGAGAAATAGCCGACGCAGCCCGCGTAAGGCCCGCGCTTCGATTTCTCGAGCTCAGATATGATTTCCATGGAACGCACTTTGGGTGCGCCTGAAACCGTGCCAGCCGGAAAGCCCGCCATCAGCGCGTCGATGGCGTCGTGGTTGGCGCCGTCAAGCTGGCCGATGACGTTTGAGACGATGTGCATGACGTGGCTGTAGCGCTCGATCACGAATTGATCGGTGACGGAGACCGTGCCCGTTTGCGCGACGCGGCCGACGTCGTTGCGGCCAAGATCGAGCAGCATCAAATGTTCCGAACGCTCCTTGGGGTCGGCGAGCAACGCTTCGCCAAGGGACTTGTCTTCGGCTTCGTTGACGCCGCGCCGGGTCGTGCCCGCGATAGGTCGAATGGTAACTTCGCCATCGCGCACACGCACAAGAATTTCAGGAGACGAGCCGACGAGCGAGAACGTGCCGAAGTTCAGGTGAAACAGGAAGGGAGATGGGTTTAGGCGGCGCAGCGCGCGATAAAGAGCGAAAGATGGCAGCGCAAAGGGACATGAAAAGCGTTGCGAGAGCACGACTTGGAAGATATCGCCCGCCTTAATGTACTCTTTTGCACGCGCCACCATGCCGAGATATTCGGCTTCCGTGGTGTTCGAGACGGGCTCGGGAAGCTCGAGCGTGTCGAGACGTGCCGCTGTGGAATGGGGGAGAGGTGAATCGAGCTTGGCAACGCCATGCGCGATGCGGGCAAGAGCTGCGTCGTAGGCGTCTCGCGCGCGGATCTTGTTGTCAGGCCGGACAGGGGTGACGACCAGCACCTCGTCTTTGACGCTGTCGAAAATCAGCATCAAAGTCGGGCGGATCATTATGGCGTCGGGAACCTGCAACGCATCGGGCTTCATCTCGGGCAAGTTCTCGATCAAGCGAACCGTGTCGTAACCCATGTAGCCGAAGACCCCAGCTGCCATCGGCGGCAAGCCTTCCGGCAGCGTGATCGCGCTTTCGTCGAGCAGCGCGCGGAGAGATTGAAGCGTCGCCGCTTTGTCCGCAACGAAGGCGTTCGCGTCCTCTTGTGCCTTGCGATTGATTTCGGCTTTCGGCCCATGCGCGCGCCAGATGAGATCGGGCGCGAGACCGATCACTGAATAACGTCCGCGCGTGGCACCGCCTTCGACGGACTCGAGCAGGAAGCTCATCGGCTGTCCGTCGGCGATCTTGAGGTAGGCCGAGACTGGCGTTTCGAGATCGGCGACGAGACGTGTGAAGACGGCCTGCGCGCCGCCGCCCGTATAGCGGCGCTCAAATTCCGCAAAGCCCGGCAGGATGGCGCTGGCGTTCTCTGATGTCAGAGAAGCCAGCGGCATATTGAGCGATTGAGCTTGCGGATTTTCCGTTGCAGGCTTCTTTGACGTCGGCACGGCCTTCGTCTCCCGTCACTGTTCCGTTATGCCAAGCGCGCGCTTCAACTCGGCTTCGTTAACGTTGGCGCCAAGGCGCGACTTCAAGGCTTCCGTGTACTCGGTCAACACTTGATTGGAGAGATCCATTTCCATCGCCTTGGCGAGCTTTTCGAGTTCGTCCTTGGTTGGTGCCGCGGCCGGCGTTACTTCGACGACCCGGAAGACCGTGCGGGTCTGCTTGTCGGAGCTGTCGGCGGAACCGGCTTTACCAGACGCAAGCACGAAGGCCTGTGCGACCGAGGCTTCTCCCAGACCCTGCGGAATAGTGGAGCGCGTGATACCTTCGGTCTTCTGCGTCGTGCCAAAGGCTGCTGCTTCGATCGCGGACATCGGTTCGCCGGCATTGACGCGCTCAGCGAGTTTGGCCGAGAGCTCCGTCAAGAGACGCACGCGCTCGTTCTCGAGGTGGCGCGCTTTGACTTCGTCCTTGACCTCGTCGAACGTCTTTTGCTTGGCGGCATCGGTCGAGAGCGTGTTGACCCAGGCATAACCGCCGTCGGCAAGTTCGGCGGGCGGTTGGTCTGAACTGCCATCGGGCGAAAACGCTAGATCAACGATCTTGGAGATGTCGGATCGGTCGAGGGCCGGCTTGTTGTCGGGCGTCATGCCGCGACGGTCGGAGGCTGCAACTTCTGTGTAGGTGAGCTTCAAGATATCGGCGATTTCCTTGAGGGTTTTCCCGGCCGACCGGTTGTCGTCGATCTCGTCGTGCTTTGTCTGGATGAGAGACTTAGCCTTTTCCGTCGCTAGCTTGTCTCTGACCTGGTCTTTAACGTCGGACAGCGATTTCGTAACGCCAGGTTCAATCTGAGTGACGCGCACCAGCACGGTCGCAAAGCGGCCCTCGATCACGTCCGAGATTTTGTCCTTCTCGAGCGAGAAGGCGGCATTGGCAATTTTTGGATCGATGAGTGCCTTCTTGGCGATGAGACCGAGATCAGCGTCGGTATCCTTGGCGCCGGCTTCCTTTGCCACTTCGCCGAATGACTTCGATGCGTCCTCTAGGGCTTTCTTGGCGGCCTCCGCCGACGCCTTGTCTTTGAAGGCGATTTGCTGCACGCGCCGCTGTTCGGGCGTGTTGTAGCTTTCCTTGGTTTCTTCGTAGGCCTTGGCAATGTCTTCGTCCTTAATCTCGACCTGCTTCTTCAGATCGTCGAGTGATAAGAACAACGTTTCAAACTTGCGATATTCCTGCGTCATGTACTTCGCTTTGCCAGCCTCATAGAGCTCTTTGAGTTTGGCTTCGTCCGGCTCCGCGACGGTCACAGATTTTTGCGCATCGAGATTGAGCCATTCGATGACGCGCTTTTCTTGATTGTAAGCGTGCATCGTCTCAAGCATCGGCTTGGGTACGGTTTGACCTTTGACAAAGGCGCTGAAAACTTGCGTCCTCAATTCATCCTTACGGCGCAGTCTCAAGAAGCCCTGCTCGGTGAGGCCGATTTGGCGCAAAATACCGGCAAAATTTTCCTTGGAAAACTTGCCCGTTGCATCTTTGAAATCGGGATCGTTGGCGATCATGTCGGCGAGTGCCTTGTCGGAAAGCGCAAGGCCGAGGCTGGTTGCATGCTGTTCGACAGCCGCGCCGCCGATCAGCTGACCAAGCACACGGCGGTCAAGACCGATGGCGCGGCCCTGTTCGGCCGTGAGGCGATTGCCGGCTTGGCGCGAGAACTTATCGAGTTCGCTTTGAAAGGCACGGCTGTATTCTTCGGCCGTAATGCCAGTGTCGCCAACCTTGGCAATAGACCCGCGGCCGAAGCCCGTGAAGACGTCAGCGACGCCCCAAATGGCAAAGGAAAAAACAAGTATTCCGAAAAGAAGCTTGGCCACCCAAGTTTGGGCGCCGCGTCTCATAGCCTCGAGCATGGAGGATCGTTTCCCGTGGTTCCGGGCGCGTCCCAAAGGCCCGCGAAGGGCGGGCGGGTGCGCCTGCAAGTGAAAAAGGTCAGCGGCCCGCAGGTGACGGGCCAAGCTGGCGTGATATGAAGCGCAGCCCGGTTCCG
>JAYSVT010000298.1:0-3650 GCA_043718455.1 Hyphomicrobium sp. | reverse complement strand
GTTAAGAGCTGAACCCTCGGTCATGACCGGCATGAAATGAAGAACCCCCCGAGCCAGGCTCTGGGGGTTTTTTCGTTTGCGCTCGTGCGCCCGGTCTTAGTAGCCGTTGCTGTCGTAGGACACATACGGCGAATAGGTGTCGCTCGTGTGGGTGTCGTAGGAGTAGGTGTCGTGGCAGCCGCCGGCGAAGGCGCTGGACGCGGTGATCATGGTCACGAGGGCGAGGGTGGCGGCGAGGATGATCTTGTTCATGGGAAGCTCCCCTATTTGATCTTTGGCTCTTGCTCTGGTCCGCGGGGCCGTTTGAGGTCTTCTCCGCCGCCCATGACCAAGAAATAGGGGATGCCAGCCGGAGCCGCTGTTCCGGGCGGAACAGGGGCGCATGCCGTGCAATTTTATCTAGGCGCGCGCGCTCACGAGCTTGGTGATATTGGCAGCGGACGACGTTAGCGGAAGGGCGCTGAAATCAGCCTCGACCTGCAAGGCGCTGTCAGGCGCGCTTGGAATGCCTTGCGGTTGACTTCGATGGTGCCGAACTGACGTAAGTGTTCTGTCACGAACTGCGTGTCGAGCAGTTTGAAGCCGCCATGAATGAGCCGCGCCACGAGATGGACGAGTGCAATTTTTGAGGCATCTCGCTCGTAGGAGAACATGCTTTCGCCGAAGAACGCGCCCTTCAGGGCAACTCCGTATAGCCCGCCGACGAGGCGGTCACCCGACCAGACTTCGACCGTGTGGCAACTCCCAAGCTCGAAGAGTTCGCGATAGAGCGTGCGGATGCGTTTGTTGATCCAGGTCGAGTTGCGTCCGGGGCGCGGGGCCGAGCAGCCGTCGATGACGCCTTCGTAGTTGGTATCGATTTTTACGGAGAATGGTGTCGAGCGCACCGTGCGCAGAAGACGGCGCGGAAAATCAACGCTGTCGAGCGGCAGAATCCCGCGATGCTCCGGCTCGATCCAATAGAGTGCGGGATCATCCGCGCTTTCGGCCATGGGAAAGATGCCGCAACTGTAGGCTTTGAGAAGCACCTGGGGAGTGATCTCGATCGTTGGGTCGTCGCGCGACGCCATTGGGCCTCAAACCAGTTCAGAAAAACCAGTACGCGTAGAAAATTGCGCTTCTCGGACGTAGTCTATTTCATTCCGAGATGTTTTTCGAGCCAGTGAATGTCATAAAGTCCATCGACGATGTCGGATTGCCGCACTAGATCCTGGAATAGCGGGATAGTCGTTTCAATCCCGTCGATGACAAACTCAGACAGCGCGCGCCTGAGGCGCATCATACAATCGTTGCGTGTCTTGCCGTGGACGATAAGCTTGCCGATCAAGCTGTCATAGTAGGGCGGGATTGTGTAGCCCTGATAGGCGCCGCTATCGACGCGCACGCCGAGACCGCCGGGCGGATGCCAATAGCTGATCTTGCCGGGCGACGGACGGAAAGTTTTCGGATTCTCCGCGCAAATGCGGCATTCGATAGCGTGGCCCGAGAACACAACGTCCTCTTGCGTGAAGCTGAGCGGCGCGCCGGAAGCAACACGGATTTGCTCAAGCACGAGATCGATGCCGGTCACCATTTCTGTAACGGGGTGCTCGACCTGAAGTCTTGTGTTCATTTCGATGAAGAAGAATTCGCCGTCTTCAAACAAGAACTCGACCGTACCCGCGCCCCGGTATTTGATTTTGCGCATAGCGTCCGCGACCGTTTCGCCGATCCTTTTGCGTTGTGCGGCATTGAGTGCGGGAGATGGTGCTTCTTCCAACACCTTCTGGTGGCGGCGCTGGAGCGAGCAGTCGCGCTCGCCAAGGTGGACTGCGTTACCCTTGCCGTCGCCAAAGACTTGGATTTCGATGTGGCGCGGCTTTTGAAGATATTTCTCGATGTAGACCGCGTCGTCGTTGAAGGCGGCTTTGGATTCGGTGCGGGCGGTCGCGAAGGCGAGACCGAGGTCGGCGGCGCTGTTGGCCACTTTCATGCCGCGCCCGCCGCCACCAGCAGCGGCCTTGATGAGTACCGGAAAGCCCATGGCTTTGGCGATTTTCATCGCTTCGGCTTCGTTGGCAATGGCGCCGTCCGAGCCCGGCACCACGGGGATGCCTAATTTTTTGGCGGTAACTTTGGCCTCGATCTTGTCGCCCATGATGCGAATGTGTTCGCTGGTTGGGCCGATGAAGGTAATCTTGTGCTCTTCAAGGATCTCGGCGAAGCGGGCGTTTTCCGAGAGAAAGCCGTAGCCGGGATGAACGGCGTCGGCGCCCGTGATTTCGCACGCAGTCACGAGTGCTGGAATATTGAGATAGCTTTCGCGCGCGGATGGCGGGCCAATGCAAACGCTTTCGTCAGCAAGGCGCACGTGCATGGCGTCAGCATCAGCTGTCGAATGCACAGCGACGGTTGCAATTCCCAACTCCTTGCAGGCGCGCTGAATACGGAGCGCGATTTCCCCACGGTTGGCGATGAGTATCTTATCGAACATGGATGCGGGCTTTCGTCTCAGTGAGGTTACGGCGTCATGCCGACTATTCGATGATTATTAGAACTTCGCCGTACTCGACGGGGTGCGAATTCTCGAAGAAAATTGCGGTGACCGTTCCCGATCGGGGCGCCGCGATCTGGTTCATGGTTTTCATGGCTTCGATGATGAGCACCGTCTCGCCTTGCGTGACCTTGGAACCGACTTCGCAGAAGGTTGCCGCACCCGGCTCTGGCGAGCGATAGGCGGTGCCGACCATGGGGGATTTAACGGCGCCTGGATGCTTTGCAGGATCGGGGGCAGTCGATACCGGCGCGGGTGCCGCTGCCGCAAGGCTTGGCGGGGGAGGCGCGTGAGCGGCGGGAGCTGGCGCATAAGCCGCGGCTGAAACCGTCACCGAGCGCGCGACGCGGATCTTGAGGCCGCTCTTCTCGATCTCAATTTCGGTCAACCCCGTTTCGTTCAACAGCTCAGCCAGTTCGCGGATCATCTGGCCTTCGGCGCTGGGCTTCGCCCCTTGGTCTTTCGCCGTCATCGTATCCCTTCCTCTTGCGTCTTAATTGGTCTTGCGAATGTTCGATCACGTTATTTCTTAGCACTGCGCTGTAGGATGTCGGCTATGGCTTCAAGCGCCAACTCGTACCCCTTGGCGCCGAGCCCGCATATCACGCCGGTCGCTGCCAGCGAAATATAGGAATGCTGGCGGAACTGGTCGCGGCGGAAAATGTTTGAGAGATGCACCTCGATTACGGGCAGTTCAGCCGCCTGCAGGGCGTCCAGAATGGCGACAGAAGTATGCGTGTAACCGCCCGCATTGAGAACGATACCCTGGGCCTTGCCGCGGGCGTCCTGGATCCAATTGACGAGTTCGCCTTCGACGTTGGACTGGCGAAAGTCGATCGTGAGCCCGAGGCCTTTGGCGCACGCTTCAGCACGGGTTTCGATGTCGGCAAGGGTATCGCTGCCATAGATGGCGGGCTCGCGCGTGCCGAGCATGTTTAGGTTGGGTCCGTTCAGGACATAAATGGGTTTGGCCATCGGATGGGCGGGCTATCTGGCTAGCGGGTGGACGGGCTTAAGGAAGCGCGAATTGGCTTCTTGATCTCAAGCGGTCTACCAGCTTTCACGCACATGCGAAAGAGCGCCCATCGACGGGTTTGTTGATGGCCGCCCTACAAGA
>JAYSVT010000297.1:0-11404 GCA_043718455.1 Hyphomicrobium sp. | reverse complement strand
GCTCATCGCGCCTATACCGCTCACGTGCAAGGTGCCCATAAATGGCATCTTCTTTTAACTCTCCAGAAGGAATTTTTTGCTGAAGCTCTTCTGTGTCGCCGAAGGCAACAGAGGGGTATGTCGCCGTAATTATCTTAATCTTTTCCTTCTGTTCGCTTTTCAATTTGGCGAGTGGCTTTTCAAGAAAGCGTTCGATGTGCTCGGAACACACGTCGTTAACAATCCGCTCAATCACGGCATCAGGAAATAGAAATGCTGTCCGCTCTTGGTTCACATTCTTATCGAGAAAGGCGCCAGTCAAGATAGCGTGGAAAACGCGGCTTCCGTCATCACCGAACATCTTCAGTCCAAGTTTGCCATCGATGCTTTGCGAATGAACTGTTCGGTCGTGGGCAATGAAATGTACAAAGTGGAAACCCTGGAGGGCCGCGCTCGCAACCTTGTCACATTCCATCAAGGTAAGCTTGAGTGCTCCATATTCCGCAGTCTCTAGAACTAGTTCTGGCTCGCGCCGATGAATAATTTCGGCGATGGCGTCCGGGTAGTCGCGCTTCTCGTCGCCCACTGAAACGCTGACGTTGGGGCAGTTGCCCCCAATAAACGTTGGCAAGAAATGGGACGTTAGATGTTGAAAAATGAAGTTGCCGCGACCAGGGAATTTGTCGTGGTATCCATTCGTTCGCAGTCCTTTAAAGAGAACGAAGAATGATGAACGGCTTGCTCCGTTTGCGTCTTCGAGCTTTAGGTCTTGGATCTGGTCTTCTAATGCGAGCACGAAGCGAAAGGAACGGCGCTTAAGCTTCTTGCCTACCCTAAAGACGCTTTCAATCTGAATGCGTTCGAAGCAATCCAACCAAAGCAAGCGGCCAACACCTTTGCCGCCAATGTCGATTTTATTGTCTGTGTCCGTTGTGGTGAATGCGTCCCAGTTCTTTTCGTTAAGCCCGAGCCCGTTGTCTTCCACTGACGCTGAGACGTTTTGCTTTTTGCGATCAGTTGAAACAGAAACGATTACTCGACCGTCACGCGCAACGTTGTCTAGAAACGTGGCTTGAACAGAGTGAACAGCATTGCTGACGGCTTCAAAAAGAGGCTGTAGCGCGTCGGTGACATTCGTGGGCTTTGGCAGACGCTCGACACGTTTGACCAGATTCGGGCGAAGAGATGTCACAAAGCATTCCTCTGAAGAACTACGACATAGCACGGGTGCAAGAGAGGAAGTTTCGGAGAGGCTCAGCTTGGCCCAAGACGCGGCCTCCCCAATCTTCTGCTTTCGTAACCAGAAACCAGACCTCCGGCAAGCCCGCACACAGAGCACAGCGCCAGGCTGACTATTGGCCCCAAGCGGTAATCCACCCCCTTGACCTTTGGCCCGTCACCCCCCTTATCTCATCGACCAGCCGGCCGGACGGCCGCTGCCGGATAGTCGTAGCGAAGGCTCGCCCTAAAGGCCGCCGAGCGAGAGCAAAACCGGTGGAGGAAAGTCCGGGCTCCTTGAAGAAGCGGTGGCGGCTAACGGCCGCCGGGGGCGACCCCAGGGAAAGTGCCACAGAAAACAAACCGCTTCTGACTTCGTCTTCGGGCGAAAGTTTGGGAGTAAGGGTGAAAAGGTGCGGTAAGAGCGCACCGCGCGTCTGGTAACAGACGTGGCAGGGCAAACCCCACCGGGAGCAAGATCAAATAGGGGTGGCCTGACGTGTGGGAGAAATCTCACGATGTCGAGCCCATCTTCAGGCCCGCCACCCGGGTTGATTGCTTGAGGCGTATGGCAACATGCGTCCCAGATGAATGGCCGTCGCGGGCGGCACGCAAGTGCGGCCCAAACAGAACCCGGCTTACAGGCCGGCTGGTATTGAAAAGAGCCGGACCCGCGCGGGCCCGGCTCTTTTCATATTTACTCCCCCGCAAAACAATAAAACAACCCCGCGCCTCCGGAGGCTTTGAGGTTGTCCTGGCTGCACCCGCGCGAGCCGTGGGACGAGTTCCAGGATTTCATGTGGCGCGTGTCTTTAAGCCCAACGCGGTCGTGATGTCCGACGATGGCGGAACCGTCTGCATTTTTTGTCCAGTTAGTGCACGTGGTGTCGCCACCCGCCGTTGAGTACATGCCCTGGGGATCGGAGCCCGTGAGAATGTCGTGTGTGTTGACGGCATCGCCGCGGCCGCTGACGGGCTCACCTTTTTCGCTGAGCGCGGTTTGCTTGTTGAGTTTGTTGGTGTCCGAGTGCAGATCTTCAACCGACTTGGCGACTGTGTCTCCCTTGGCGTTGGTCCAAGGGCCCTTGCCGATGCGATCGCGCGCGTTGGTGCCGGCGTCGCCGCCTGTGGCTGTTGTGGAGAGATAGGCGCGCCAGTTGGTTTTCGTTGCGCCTGCTGCTTTGGCAAGTGCGAGGCAGTGCGCGTCCGCGCCCTCGATGCCGCCGAGATTGGCGCCGTCACCTTTGCCGGTGCTGGTGACGAAGAAAGACATGCCGGCGCTGTCGGCCAACGCCGCACCGGAGATTGCAAAACTGATGGCGGCAAGTAAGAGCCGGGTGAAAGAAGAACGTTGCATCGTTGATCTCCCTTAGATTGGGTTCAGAGTTGCGAGATAAGCGGTAAGCTGGTCCATGGTACCGCCCCAGCCGCCTTTCATGCTGTCGTGACCGTCGTCGAAGGTCTTTTGTTCTTCGTCGTTCGCGTTGAGCGCCGACGAGGTGATTGTGAGGTGCGTCTTACCGCTGCTGTCCTCGAACAAGAAGTTCGTCAGCATTTCGATTGGCCAGGTGATGTGGCCGGGATGGCGGGAAAGACCGCCCTGTTCGTCGGAGAAACTGCTGACAAAAGTAATGCGCTCTGGCGCGACAATCTCGCGATACACGAAGCGGCCCCACATTTCCTGGCCCTGGGGTGTTTGTAAGCCGTAGTGATACATGCCACCGGGGCGCAGATCCATCTTGGAATGGATGACTTTGAAACCTTTCGGCCCCCACCAGTGTTTCATGTGCTTGGCGTCTGTGAAGCATTGCCAGACGATGTCGCGCGGCGCGTCGAGTTCGCGCGAGATCGAGAAGTCGCCTTGGGGCGGGCCGTCTTTTGGAATTGTATCGGACATCTGCCTAGCTCCATACCTCGTGCTCTTGAAGTCTGCACCCTGAATTGATCGCTATCAAGGACGCACGTTCGTGACAATGCGAACACACGTTTGTGACAATGCGAACTTAAGGCTCTTGTCGTAAATGGCGTGTCGAGCGGTGTTGGGTGCCAGTGCCGGAACGTGATGGAGCCGCCGATGAAAACACTTCGAGTTATCCTCGCCGTACCCGCCTTTTTTATGTTGGCCCCATCACCTGCTGATGCTGTTGCAGCAGATGCGGCAGGCAATGCTCAAGCCGGTCTCGCCTATGCTGAAGAAGTTTGTTCGGGCTGCCACTCAGTGGGCGCAGGGGCAGAGACATCGCTCAATATCAAGGCGCCCCCTTTCCAGGTGATTGCGAGTTCAAAGCTAGTGACATCGCGGGAGATCGAGGCTTGGTTGATGAGTTCGCACCCCGATATGCCCGATCTTATGGTTCCTGCCGATAAGCGCGCGGACATCTTGGCTTACCTGAAGAGCCTCGGTCACAAGGATTAAGCTATGGCTACGGCGTCAAAACTTAGAATAACAAAACCGCGCCGCTCTTGAGGAGGGGCGCGGTTTGGATTTTATAGGCGGCTTGGCGCGGCCGGAATTTACTTTGGCGCCAGGATCATGACCATTTGCTTGCCTTCGAAGCGCGGCTCGCTCTCGACCTTTGCGATCGGTTCGGTATCGGCCTTGACCCGCTGCAGCACTTCCATGCCAAGCTGCGCATGGGCCATTTCACGGCCGCGGAATCGCAGCGTCAGCTTGACCTTGTCGCCCTCTTCGAAGAAGCGCTTGATGGCCCGCATTTTCACATCGTAGTCGTTATCGTCGATGCCGGGCCGCATCTTGATTTCTTTGATTTCGACAATCTTCTGGTTCTTGCGCGCTTCGGCTGCTTTTTTCTGTTCTTGGTATTTGTATTTGCCGAAGTCGAGAATTTTACAAACAGGCGGGTCAGCGTCCGGCGATACTTCGACCAGGTCGAGACCTGCGGCTTCAGCTTGTGCGATGGCATCTAATTTGGCGACGACGCCGACGTTCTGGCCCGTCGCATCGATCAGCCGCACTTCGCGGGACCGGATCTGGTCGTTTATGCGTGGCCCGGTTGGTTCCCGGCTCGCTGGCTCGGGGCGCATTGGCTTGCGGATGGCGTAGTCTCCTTTTGTCGTTGCAAGAGTGCCTGCCAGGTCGCGCACCCAAAATGAATACGAACGCGAGACTCTGCCAAGCGGAGACAGGATCGGGAACTCTGCCCCTTAAGTCAAGCGCCGGGCGGTCCTACAACCTTTGGATTGATGCTATTTCTGCAATATAAGGTGCATGGCGACAACAAGAACGGGGGTTAATGGCTCCGTTACTGCCGCCGTTAACGCCAATGCTCTGTAATCCAGGGCGTCGGGCGGACGTGCTTATAAAGCTTCTTCCAGGCCGCCTTGACGGGCCAGTGGCCGATGGCGGCTTCATCGGGATCGGGTTTGCCGGTGAAGGCGACGAGCTTGGTTCCAGGCGGCAGCTTGGGGACGAGGAAGAAATTCAAGGGCCAGCGCGGCAACAGATTGTGTTTGAAGCTGACGGCCCACTCGGGTGGCCAGTACACCATATCGGCGGCCACGGCGGAGATGAACTGCTGCTCGATTTCGTATTGCGCCAGGATTTTTTCCGGATCGCGGTTGAAGTCGTCGAAGATGTGCCGCATCCGGCCGGCTGGAAAACGATAGAGTGACGTATTGCCGACTCCGCTATCTGGTTGCGTCCAATTTTCTGCGGCGCAAAAACGTCCCGGTTCAAAATCGAAAAATTCGTCGATTGAGTCCGTGATGACGACGTCGAGGTCAAAGAACAGAACATCGCCCGTCAAATCGGCGAGAGGATACTGCCAAAGCGAAAGCTTACGCCAAGGCGTCCACGCGACACGATCCGGTATGTTGATCGGCGGCAGAGGTGCAATCTCGACCCATGGGTCGGCGCCCGTAGAATCCTCTGTGAAGCACACAAGCCGCGTCGGACGCTTGGTGTTGCGTTTGATCATGGAGGCAAGGCGATTGAGATACTCGACGCCGTAGCGCGTGCCCCATTTGATGCAGATGATGGTCTGGGTCATGTCTGTTGCTCGAAAGTCTTCGATAGGGTTGTTCCCAACAGGTGGTCGTAGACGTCAAGCGTATTTTTCTGCATTTGGGCCGTGGTGAAATTAGCCCTGACGTGTTGGCGTGCCCTCACGCCTATGGCCTCGCGCTCTGCGGGCGATAGGTTCAAAACCTGGCGAAGCGCTTGCTCGTAACCTGCGGTGTCGCGTGGAGAAACCAGCCAGCCCGTGCGTTGGCTTGCCGGCACCAGTGGCGGAGCCATGACTGTCTCAGGCGTTGCGCCGATGTTTGTGGAAATAACTGGGCAACCCATGGCCTGGGCCTCAGTGGCGGCGAGGCCGAACGCCTCAGGTTCAATCGAGGCTACGAACGTGACGTGAGCCGTAGCATAGGCGGCTGGCATATCGGAGACGTGCCCAACAAGTCTGACAACATCCTGCATGCCGCAACCGGCAATTTGCCGGCGCAATTGGTCTTCGTATCCAGTTCGACCCTGCGCGTCGCCCGCGAGAATGACGACGAAATCATCGCCGTCGCGGCGCATTTGCCGGATTGCTTCAATCAGGAAGGCTTGTCCTTTCCAGCTCGTCAGGCGCGCGGCATGCAGCACAATGCGCTGCCCTTCCTTTACGCCCCATGCTGCTCTGAGCGCAGAGATGCGATCCGCGCTGACATGGGCCCGATCAAACCGGCGTACATCAACGCCGCGATAAATGACGCGCAGGCGATTTTCCGGCGTGCCGTAGCGGGCTTTGACGAGTTCGGCCGTGAACTGCGAATTGGCTATGACGATATCGGAACGCGCCATGACGCTGTTGTACAGCTTCTTGAGCGCGTTCTTTTCGCCATAGGCGCCATGGTAAGAGGTAACGAATGGGACGCGTGTGCGCCGGGCGGCGATGAACGCGCTCCAGGCGGGTGCGCGGCTCTCGGCCTGGATGAGATCGATTTTCTGTTTTCGCACAAGGTCTACGATGCGTTGCGCGTTCCACAGAATTCGCGCCGGGTTTTTTGTTGCGGCTGCAAAGTCGATCCATTCAGCCCCGGACGCCGTCAGTTTAGGGATCATGCGGCCGCCTTGCGAAAGGACCAGTGCCCGTCCCCCGCCTTTGACGATCGCTTCGGCAATTTCGATGACCGATTGTTCCGCCCCGCCGGTATCGAGTTCCGGGATGATCTGCAGTATGGTCGGCGGCTCGGGCACAGTCAGTCCTTCGCTAGGGTGTCGTCAATCGGGGTTCTATACGGTGCAAGACGTTGAACCGCAAACTTTGATCGTGGGCCATGGGGCGGCTGCCAGACACATCGCTTATTTGCAAGCAAATGCCGCTTCGCCAGACGCGACCGGCCTCTTTTGGCTCTCCGGCTTCATGTCGGATATGGCCTCGACCAAGGCTGCGGCACTTGCCGATTTCGCGCGCGCCAAGGGTCTCGGATACACGCGCTTCGATTACTCGGGTCATGGCCGTTCGGGCGGGAAATTTATCGACGGCACGATTGGACGTTGGCTCGAAGAAGCGGAAGCGGTTTTCAAGCGCATAAGCCGTGGGCCGCAGGTTATCATCGGCTCAAGTATGGGCGGGCACATTGCCTTGCTTCTCCTGCGCCGCCTGATGCGCGCGTCTCCCGGCGAAGCGCAACGCGTCAAGGGGCTCGTTCTTATTGCGCCCGCCTGGGACATGACCGAAGAACTGATGTGGAAAAAATTCCCTGAGAACGTGAAGCAGGAAATCATGGAAAAGGGATTGCATCTCAGGCCATCGGCTTATGCGGAACCTTACACGATTACACGCGCGCTGATCGAGGACGGACGCAATCATTTACTGGCGCGCGAACCTTTTGATCCGGGCCGCCCTGTTATCGTTCTGCAAGGACTGCAAGATCAGGACGTTCCCGCCGCACACACGCGCAAGCTCTCAGAATTTCTCGCGGGCGGGCATGTGCGCCGAATTGAAATTGCGGACGGCGAACATCGCTTGTCGCGGCCTGAGGATTTGGCAAAGCTTTATGAAGCGATAGACAGTTTGCTCTGATCTACGGGCGCTACTTGTCTTCGGTGCGCGCGATGTCTTCCTCGGGAAGATCGTCGGCAAGGGCATGTTCAATCGCACCGGGACCCGCTGCGGCGGCAACGGTCTCTGGCACGACCCAAATGCGATAGTCGGGCGCCGCGACAGGCTGATCGCAAACGAGATCGCCATCGTCCACGTGGCAGGTCGTATCGGGTGTGACGTCGGCGGGTTCGCGTTTATCATGGCCAACAAGTCCAAGATCAATGATCTGGACTTCATCGCCCCTCTTCATCGAAACGCCACGAAAGGCACAGCGGCTCACGCCTTTGCAGGCGCCAGCGCCTGAGGTAACGGTGTTCTTGGTGCTGAGGGCGTCGGCGCGAGAGATGAGCTTAGCGTCCGCATTGGGCCCGGCTGAGATGTAGCAGATATCGGCCAAGCAAATGATCGGGTCGGGCGGCGTGATCGCGCGCGCCGAGTTTTGCGCGTGATGCGTGAGCACAGCGAGGATCGTGGCAAGCGGGGCACCGTCGGGCCGCGCTACGATCGCTGGCGCTGGCACGTTGACCTTGGCTTCTATTCTGATCTGTGGAGCGGCCGCTGGCGCAGGTGTCGGCGCGGCCGCTTGGGCAGGCACCGGCGCTTGGGGCGTTGTGGCCTGGGCTGATGGTGGCGGCGACGAGGGTGGCGGCTGAGCGGCTGCTGCTGCTGCTGGCGTAACAGCTGGTGCTGCGGCTGGCGGCTTGGATTCCGCCTGCTGCGTCTGGAGCGTCTCGCGGGCTGCTGCCTCGGCACGTGCCGCATCCAGCATGTCACGCTCGTAATCGGGGCCGGGAGCGGGTGGCCGCGGCTTGGCCGTTGGCGCGGGTGGCGCCTTAGGTGCAGCTGCCGGGGGCGCAGTCACGGAGGGGGCCGCTGGCGCCTGGGGTTGAGCCTGAGTCTGAGCCTGGGCCTGCTGAGCTTTAGCCTTTGGCTTGGGCGCCAACGCTGCAGGCTTTGGTGCCGTCATTTGCGGTTTGGCTTGAGGAATGTTCGGTTGAGGCATGCTGGGGAGGGGTTGCGCGGCAGCCGTTTCCTGGTCGCCGGCCGCAAACTTTTGCGCCAAATCATGCGCTGGGTTATTTGCGCCTGCAGTCGCCCTAAAGAGTGTGACGCCCGCAAACGCGACGCCATAAATCGCAAATAAAAATAACGGCCGCATATAGCCCTCGCAAAAATATTGCCCCGCTTGCGTTGTCGCCAGACATTCTGGCCGAATGACGGTCGAGGTTGGTCATCATTCTGGAATCTTTGGGGAGGCAGACCGCAAAATTGCTGTCAGGCCTTCGCGATAGCTTGGATATTTCAAGCGGATACCAAGTTCGGCTTTCATGCGGGCGTTGGCAACGCGCTTGTTCTCCGAGTAAAAGCTGCGCGCCATGGATGAGAGTTCGGCGGTTGCGAAGTCCAGCGAGGGTGGTTGCGGGCGCCCTAAAAGCTGTGCCGCAAAGTTGACAACGTCTTGCGGCGGGCCGGGTTCGTCGTCGGTCACATTGTACACGCGGCCGGTATGGGGCCGCTCGATAGCGGCGATAACGGCGCTGGCTATGTCGTGGACGTGGATACGATTGAAGACTTGGCCGGGTTTGACGATCGAGCGCGCCGTGCCGTCGAGAACGTCGTCGAGGGCGCTGCGGCCAGGGCCATAAATGCCGGGCAATCGAAAGGCGGCGGCGTGTTTTCCAGCGTTTTGAGCAAGGTCGAGCCATTGCCGTTCTGCCGCCAAGCGGCGCTTGCCGCGTTCGGAGCCGGGCTTGGTTTCCGTCTCCTCATCGACCCACCCGCCTTGCGCGTCGCCATAGACGCCGACGGTCGAGAGATAGCCGATCCAGGTGATGGAAGCGCTTTCACGGATGTTTTCGCAGTGACCAATAAACGCCGGGTCGCCATCGGCGCCGGGCGGAATGGACAAAAGCACGTGCGTCGCCGACTTGAGTTCTGCTGCAACGTCAACATTGGCCGCCGTGCCGTCAAAAACCAATCCGGTGTATCCGTTTGCAGCAAGGTGCGCGGCGCCTTCCGCGCGCGTCGATGTGCCGGTGATGCGCCAGCCTTGGCGGGCGAGACGTGCCGCGACGAAGCCGGAACTATAACCGAGACCAAAACACAAAAGATGCGTCACGCGGATGGCTTTCGGTTTTGTGTGCGCCATTCGTTGGCGACATCTGGATCGGGTTCCAATGACAAGCGCTGTTGGCGTAGCGCATGGAAGGTCGTGCCATCTTCAAGTTCATGCAAGGCCCAGACCGCCATGGCGCGGACGAGCGGAGACGCGTCATCGAGCAGACGCTGCACGAGCGGTATTAAGCCTGCGTCTCCTGAGTTGCCAGCCGCAATAAGTGCATTGCGCACCACCCGATTGCGGCCGGTACGCTTCACCGGCGTGCCCGCAAAGCGCACGCGGAATTCGGCGTCGCTCAACGCCAAGATCTCGGCGAGCGGCGGGTTATCGGTTTCAGGTGTGGCGGCAAACTTCGCTTCGCGTGAGGCTTGCGCAAACTTGTTCCACGGGCAGACGGCCAAGCAGTCATCGCATCCGAAGACGCGGTTTCCCAATGGCTTGCGAAACTCTTCCGCGATATGCCCTTTGTGTTCGATTGTGAGGTAAGCGAGGCAGCGCCGCGCATCGAGTTGGTAGGGGGCAGGGAACGCGGCCGTTGGGCAGACATCAAGGCACTTGTGGCATGACCCGCAGTGATCGGCCTCGGGTATGTCGGGTTCGATTTCAGCGGTCGTCAGGATGGCGCCGAGAAACAGCCACGAGCCATGCGTGCGCGAGACGAGATTTGTGTGTTTGCCCTGCCAACCAAGACCTGCGGCGGCCGCAAGAGGCTTTTCAAGAAGCGGCGCGGTATCGACAAATATTTTCACGCCAGCCCCGCTGATCCCGGCAAACTTCTCCGCCAGGGTGCGAATCTTCTTCTTCAGTACGTCGTGATAGTCGCGTCCTTTCGCGTAAACGGAAATGGCGGCGCGCGCGCGGTCTTCCAGCGCCGCAAGTGGGTCGTCTTTGGGCGCGTAGCTTTGGCCGATCATGATGACGGACCGTACATCTGGCCACAACGCGATAGGATCGGCGCGCTTATCGGCCTTGTCTGCCAGCCACTGCATATCGCCGTGCCGGCCTTCGGCAAGGAATGACTGAAGCCGGCCCGCGGCCTCGGGAATGGCGGATGGCTTGGTGACGGCGACGCAATCGAGGCCGAGTTCGATGGCCGCTGATTTCAAAAACGTCTTGAGATTGGCGCTCGAAAAATCCGTCACGACGCTTCCGCCCTTCCAAAACGCAAACAAGAGGGGCGCATCAAAAATCGAGATCGGTATAGGCGAGAGGCGGCGCGGTGCCGGGCACGCGATCGCTGAGAAGCGGGCGGAACGAGGGGCGTGATTTCACTCTCGCATACCATGTCTTTGCACTCGGATACTCGTCCCACGGCACTTCACCCAGGTAGTCGAGCACTGAAACGTGCGCGGCGGCAGATAAGTCTGCGAAACTCATTTCCTCGCCAGCGAGCCAGCGCCGCTGTTCACTCAAGTAGTTTATATACGAAAAATGATACCTAAGGTTAGTGCGGATCGCGCGCAATATTTCCGTGTTTGGTGACTGTTGACCGCTCGGTTTCATGCGTTGGTAAACTTTCTCGAACAGGATTTCGCGCGAGACTTCCCGGTCGAATTTGCCGTGGAACCAGTCAACCAGCCGGCGCACTTCGGCGCGCTCTTCGCGGTTGCCTGGAAAAAGCAGAGGGGCACGTCCGGCAGGACTTAAATTTTGACTTTGGCCGGCAGACTTCGTTTCTTCAGCAATGAATTCGGAAATTGAGTATACGCCGCACAATGTAAGTTTGTTGCTGAGTTCAAGAATTGGGAGTTCGCCCGCCGGGTTCTTTGCGAGGAAACCTTGGCGCCATTCCCAGGGGTATTCTTCGACGAGTTCTGTCTCGATACCCGCTTCCGCGAGCGCCAGCCTAATGGACCGGGAGCGCGGACAAAGCCGGTATTGCGTGAGCTTGAACGTGGTCACGGTGGCGGCCCTGAAAAACCGGTTTGAAAGACGTCATCTAGGCCGTGTACTCAATCTAGGAGGCCCATCGACGCGAGGGCTTTTGCCTGGATGGCAGGAGCGAGACCGCAGCAAACCCACATGGTTTGCAAGGTTT
>JAYSVT010000296.1:0-3661 GCA_043718455.1 Hyphomicrobium sp. | reverse complement strand
CAGCTTGCGACCGTCGTCGATCATGAGCTTGACGAATCTGTCACCGATATGAAGTTCATCTCGAGGGTCGATGTGGATGCAAGCGATTGCGTGCACATCGACTTTCGCCTGCCCACATATTGGTGCGCGGCGAATTTTGCGTTTCTCATGGCAGATGATATGCGCACAGCCTTGCGTACTTTGCCGTGGGTTAAAGACACAAATATCGTCCTCGGCGAACACATGTACGCCGACAAAATCAACCACGGCGTCGCGAACGGGTTGTCGTTTCAGGACTCGTTTGGCGACGAAGCCAACGGCAATCTTGACGATGTGCGCCGCACCTTCCTGGTCAAGGCTTTTCAGCGCCGCCAGGAAGCCCTGATCAACCACCTGCGTCAGGTGCCTGGTCTCAATGCTGATCAGCTCGCGACTCTAACAATAGGCGAACTACACAAAGTAAGCGCCGATGCCGAAGGCCAAAAGCTTGTCGAGCGCTATTTGCAGCGGCGTGATGTGATCGCGGCCTTCACCAACGGCACTCTAGCATTTGTAACGGTGGATGGAGATCCGTTACCTGCGGGAGATTTCGTGGCCTACATGTCGGTGCTGCGCCGCGTCCGGGCCAACGCTGAATTTAACGGCGCTTTGTGCCGCGGGTTACTTGAAGCCCGCTTCGACACGACGACGCCGCTCGTCAAAAAGAATGGTCATGTCTGCCATCCGCGCCCAGTGGCGGTTGAATCATAACGACACCAACACAACAACACCCAAAAAACCGAAAGTACCCGCCATGCCCAAAATGATGATTCATGACGAAGCCGCGCGCGAAGCTCTTGGCCGCGGCGTGGCTAAACTCGCCCGCGCTGTTGGCGGAACGCTTGGCCCGCGCGGCATGAACGCCATTATGGACCGCCCAACCGGATCGCCGATGGTGTCGCGAGACGGCGTCAGCATCGCCGAAGAAATCGAACTTGAGTGCCCGTTTGAAAATATGGGCGCGCAGATCTTGCGTGAAGTCGCACGCCAGACCAATGAGGTTGCGGGCGATGGCACGACGACGGCGACGGTGCTCGCCGACGCGCTGGTTCAAGACGGATTGAAGTGTCTTGCCAAAGGCGCAAATCCGGTTGAGCTCGTGAACGGAATGGAACTTGCCGTCGCTGAGACGATCGAACACCTCAAGAAAGCAGCAAAGCCACTTCAAGGTAGTGCTGGCCGGCTGGCCATCGCCAGCATCGCGGCGAACGACCCAGTACTCGGCGCCATGGTCGCGGAAGCTTTTGAAAGGGCTGGACCACAAGGCATCGTCGATGTCCAGTACGGGATTGGCGTTGAGACTATCCTGGATGTGACCGAAGGAATGTCGTTTGATCGCGGCTATCTTTCTCATCACATGGTGACAGATGTCGAGAAGATGCACGTCGTCCTCGACAATCCCTATATCCTCTTGACCGACCAAAAAATCCAAACGCCCGATCAATTGTCGGCAGTCTATAAGTTGATTGAAAAAAGCGGCCGGCCATTACTCATCTTGGCCGAAGAGTTGTCGCCTGCTTGTATTGTCGATCTACTCACCCGGCGCGAAAAGACGCGCCAAATTTTTGCATCCGTGTATCCGCCGGATTACGGCCACTGGCGCAAAGCCATGATGGATGACATTGCAATCATGACCGGCGGCAAAGTGATAGCCCGCGATCTTGGCGGTAAGCTGGATGCGGTCGAACTCAGCGATCTCGGCGGCGCCGACCAAATCCGCATTTCGTCGGACGCAACGATCATTACCAAGGGCCACGGCAAGCCAGATAAAATAACCGCGCGCCGCGAACAGGTGCAAACCCAATATGATGCTGCGCCCGAGAACGTCGAGCGCGATAAATTCGCCGAACGGATGGCCAAACTTTCAGGTGGTAAGGCCATAATTCTGGCGGGCGGTGCAACCCCTGTTGAACAGCGGCGCCGGGCGCAGCTTATCGAAGACTCGATCAACGCGACCCGCGCGGCCATCGAAGAAGGCATCGTGCCAGGCGGCGGCGTGGCGTTACTCCGGGCAGCACCTGCATTGGACAAACTGATTAAGAGCTTGGAGGAGAGCACCCGACAGGGCGCTGAACTCGTCCAACGCGCCTTAACGCGGCCGTTGGCGCTGATCGCCTCTAACCGGGGCTTGGATGGGGAGTTGCAGGTGGCCAAGATTGCCAAAGCCAAGAACGGCGTTGGCCTTGATGCCCGCACCGGCAAAGAAGTTGATCTCGTCGAAGCCGGCGTTATAGACCCTGTAAAAGTGAGTTACACGGCACTGCGCAACGCAGCCTCCGTCGCCGGGTTGATTTTAACCACGCAAACGCTGGTAGCGAAGAAACCAGATGACTACGATCCGACAGCTGGTCCGGCACTCGGCGGCGGGGCGGAACGCCTCGGGCTCGATTGAGCTGCACTAAGGCTTGCCGGCTCTGGGCGTAGAAATCCCCCTTGCTTATTGTCCGCAGCGCTCCCGGTCCGTCCAGGGCAACATTCATTGCGCGTCCCGCCGCGTCAGGCCCACGCTTCTCAGTGTGACCGCCAAGTGCCTACCTGAACACAAGTTCAGCGTAAGATCCCGATTTCACCATCGCAACGCCCTGAAACGGCGCCCGCGTTAGGGTCTTGTTAACGTGTCTCGGCCAGCTTCTGGCAAGGCCATTTAAACGCTCAGAACACAGATCCGCGATGATCACCCATACTACCATCCGGCAACCCTACAAGACCATTGAAGAACGCGGTGACTGCGCCCCTCTCCATCCCGGTGAAATTCTGCGCGAGGACCTTCTCCCGTACTACGACTTCACAACGGCCGATCTTGCGCGTGCGCTCGGAGTTAACCTTTTGGAGGCCGAAGACCTGCTTGCAGAAAAGAGTGACGTCACAGCCGACCTCGCAATGCGGCTTGGCTCAGCATTCAATCTCAACACGCATTACTGGCTGGCCCTTCAGAAGCAATACGATCTGTGGCATGCTTCAGAACCATCAACGGCCGCGCCGGCGGCGCTGCGGAACTTGGCTCACGCGCTCCACGCCGCCTAAACCAGTGCATCGATGCGAGATCCAAAAATGCCAACGGCGGGCCGTTTCGCCAATTTTCAGCCCCATCTTTGGATGGGCCGTAAACAGTTCGACCTAGAGAAGGTGGAGAATGCCCGTGCCGCCGTGGCGCATCTCAAACCTATCGTTGTTGTCACGGGCGGTTCGCGCGGCATTGGCGCCGCACTTGCCATGCGATTTGCAGTGGCGCAACACGACGTAGCGCTTGTCGCTCGCAATGCAGATGGACTTGCTGCTGCCGCGCGGCTGATATCTGAAAAGTCGCGCCAGCGGGCTATCGAGCTTGTGCAGGATATTACCAGCGCGAACGCTTCAGAAGACATCGAGAAGGCCCTCGCAGAGCAAGGTTTCTACATTGACGTGCTGATCAACAACGCCGGTGTTGGCCTTTCAGGTTCGTTCGCTCACATGACGCCCGATGACATCGATGGCCTGATTGACCTCAATATCCGTGCATTGACGCGACTAACGCGCCACGTACTCCCATCGCTTCGTGCACGCCGGCGCGGCGGAATTCTCAATGTCGCGTCGCTCGGCGGCGGCGTACCCGGCCCCTATCAAGCCGCTTACTACGCGAGCAAAGCCTATGTCGTGTCGCTGA
>JAYSVT010000295.1:0-11437 GCA_043718455.1 Hyphomicrobium sp. | reverse complement strand
CAATTTGAAACTTCCCGGCGGGAAGAAAACCAAAACCGGCCAGTGGGAAACCCGCGCTGGCACTCTCGATGATCTCGCCGCGAACGAAGACCTGCCGGATGACGCGCGCCGCCTCATCAATACGATGCTGGAGTGGCGCCAGCTCACCAAGCTCAAATCGACTTACACCGACTCGCTCCCCGAGTTTATCGACGCTTCGGGGCGGATTCACACGTGTTATGCGCTGGCCTCTACCACAACCGGGCGCTTGGCGTCGTCGGAACCCAATCTGCAGAACATTCCCATCCGCACCAAAGAGGGCCGCGAAATCCGCACCGCCTTCATCGCGGCGGAGGGCTCTACGCTCGTCTCCGCCGACTACAGCCAGATCGAATTGCGCGTGCTCGCCCACATCGCCGATATTCCTCAATTGAAGAAGGCCTTTGCCGACGGGCTCGACATTCACGCCATGACGGCATCCGAAATGTTCGGGGTGCCGGTGAAGGACATGCCGTCTGACGTGCGGCGCCGGGCCAAGGCCATCAACTTCGGCATCATCTACGGCATCTCGGCGTTTGGCCTTGCCAACCAGCTTGGCATCTCGCGCGAAGAAGCGGGGCAATACATCAAGACCTACTTCGAGCGCTTTCCCGGCATACGCGACTACATGGAAGCGACGAAGAAGATCGCGCACGCACAAGGCTACGTCGAGACCGTATTCGGGCGGCGCATCCATTACCCTGAGATTAACACCAAGAATCCATCGATGCGCGGTTTTCTCGAGCGCGCGGCGATCAACGCGCCGATTCAAGGGTCAGCCGCCGACATCATCCGCCGCGCCATGATCCGCATGGAGCCCGCGCTTGCCAAAGCCAAGCTCAAGTCGGCGCGCATGCTGCTGCAGGTGCACGACGAACTCGTGTTCGAAGTGAAGGAAGCCGACACTGCGGCACTCATAAAAACTGCGCGTGACGTGATGGAAAAAGCCGCCGAACCGGCAATCAAATTCTCAGTCCCCATCCATGTCGATGCCAAGGCCGCGCGCAACTGGGATGAGGCGCATTGAGTGGTGTCCCCTCTCGCCATGCACTTCGCTTGCATGGGGGAAGTATGCGAATCTCTATCAGATTGCGTTCCCGGAAGCCGCCTGTGAAGCGTGAGCGAAACCGCGCGGCTATCCGGGATCACGTCCATTCGGCTTGTGCGCAAAATCCCAACCGAAGTGGTCCCGGGTCTCCGCAAAATGGCTCGCGCCATTTTTCTCGCCCGGGAATGCAAGCGGAGAGAGGGACGATGCAAACGCCGCGAACAACTGGGATGAGGTGCATTGAGTGGTGTCCCCTCTCGCCATGCACTTCGCTTGCATGGGGGAAGTATGCGAATCTCTATCAGATTGCGTTACCGGAAGCCGCGTCACGGAGCGAAGCGCAGGCGCGGCTATCCGGGATCGCGTCCCATCGACATGGCGCAAAATTTCATCCGAAGCGGTCCCGGGTCTTTGCAAAATGGCTCGCGCCATTTTTCTCGCCCGGGAATGCAAGCGGAGAGAGTGGACGATGCAAACGCCGCGAACAACTGGGATGAGGCGCATTGAGCGGCGCCCGCATTATTCGCTTTTGCTTTTTCCGTGATCACCGGCAACACGCGGGTGACGCTTGCGCCAGCGGGCAAACGCATTGTCGATGACAGTATCCGAGATCAGTACCAAAACGGCGATTGCAGTCGCCATGGCTGCAATCTTGAGTTCGCCGAGGCCGCATAGAAGGCCAAGTGCGGCGGTGAACCAAATTGCGGCCGCCGTGGTCAAGCCTTTAACGTCCCACTTTTCGCCTTTCTGAAAAATGACGCCGGCTCCCAGAAATCCGACTCCAGTCACGATGCCCTGTGCGACGCGGCTGAAACCATCAGAGTCGCCCGCCTTGATTGCTGCAATTACGGCGATGCACGAGCCAATGCAAACAAGCCCCATTGTTCTAAATCCCGTCGGGATTCGCCGGTAATCGCGTTCAAGACCGATTATGCCGCCGCAAAGCAGCGCTGCGCCGAGGCGGGCAAATGTTTCAACGTCGGTTGGCTGAACCTGAGCCATGTAAAGACTTCATCATGATTGACGGCATGAAGGGAAACGGACAACCTCGCGAGAGGACCTACTCCCCCGCCTCAACCGGCACGTGATGGCCATTTTTGCCATTCAAATGGCCGTTGGCTTTGACCTTCGGGCGTTCCGCTGCGCGATCGGGCGCGGGAATCGTAACGTCTTTCACAGCGCTGACGGCACTCTTTACATACCCCATCAACCCGCGCTTCTCGGCTTCCAGTTCCTTGCGGCGGAACTCAAGCGTGCGGATGAATTCGCGAATGCGCGGCTGGATTTCTGTGCGCCAGCGCGTGCCGTTGAACACGCCGTAATGGCCAACGCCCATTTGCACGTAATGCACTTTATCGCGTTCTGGAATGCTGGTGCAGAGATCGTGCGCCGCGCCCGTCTGGCCAAGGCCGCAAATGTCGTCTTTCTCGCCCTCAACCGTCATCAGTGCGGTCTGCTTGATCGCCGAGCAATCGACATACTCATCGCGGTGATAGAGCGTGCGGTCGGGCAGCGAATGATCCTGGAACACGGTCTTGACTGTCTGCAAATAGAACTCAGCAGTGAGATCCATGACCGACATGTATTCTTCGTAAAAGCCCTGATGCTGCTTGACGCTATCGCAGTCGCCCTTGACGAGGTCGTTGAAGAGATCGACGTGCGCGCTCATGTGGCGCTCGAGGTTCATGGTCATAAACCCGGTCAGCTGCATGAAGCCCGGATAAACGGGGCGCATGAATCCAACATGCGGGAACGGCACGGACGAAACGACGTTTTGCTCGAACCAGTTGATCGAGCGTGCGCCCGCCAATTCGTTGACCTTGGTTGGATTGCGGCGCGTGTCGATAGGGCCGCCCATCAGCACGAGGGACGCTGGCTGGCACTCCTGCCCGCGCGACGCCATGATGGCGGTTGCGACGAGCGCTGGGACAGCTGGCTGACAGACCGCGATGACATGCGTGTTCGGGCCGATGAATTTCACGAATTCGATCACGTAGTCGATAAAGTCGTCAAAGTCGAAGCGTCCCATGGCGATGGGCACTTCTCGTGCATCCGCCCAGTCGGTGATGTAGACGTCGTGGTCCGGCAGCATGGCCTCGACCGTGCCGCGCAACAGCGTCGCGTAATGGCCGGACATGGGCGCGATGACGAGAACTTTCGGATCGTCGCGCTTGGCAGTTATTTCGCTGTCGCGCGCGAAGTGCAAAAGATTGCAGAACGGTTTGACCAGCGCAGTCTCTTGGGCGACGGGTACGGGCAGTCCATTGACCATGGTGGTCTTGATACCGAATTCTGGTTTGCCGTAGCGGCGCGTAAGGTTCTCGAACACTTCGCAGGCGGCGGCCATATTGCGGCCGAACGTGGTCTTAGCCCAAGGATTCAGCGGCCATTCCAAACTGTGGCGCAGCGCCTGCATGCCAAACCGCATAGGCGAAACGACCGCATGGGCCATCTCATAGGCAAAATAGTGCATTGCGGCCGCCCTTCTTAGAATTCCGTCCCATTTTGGGCGAAGCAGCATGGTGTTGCTGCAACGCAAGAGTATAGCCGGAACGGTGTTCACCACAATCAGGAAAGCGTGGTTATGGCTAAAGTTACAACAATGACGCAACTGCACAACACTTAGGCCCACTCGCAGGTTCCGCCGGCTTCGCCGCTGTGCACTCGCTGCCCTGCAACCTGCCCCGATTTGGTAGACTGATTCGATCTCACTCGCTGTTCCCGAAAGGCCCGGCATGACGTCTATCAACGATTCTCAGACTCCGCAGTTGTCTAGCCTGCTCAGACGGTTTGTCACTGTCGAGCGCCACGAAATCGCGGCGTTGCTCGCTTCGTTTGCGATGTTTTTCTCGCTTCTCGCTGCTTATTACATCGTGCGGCCGCTTCGCGACGAGATGGGCGTGACCTACGGCCGGGGCGAGCTGCACCATCTCTTCACAGTCGTATTTTTCGTGATGTTGGGCGCGGTGCCGTTCTTCGGCTTGGTTGCCTCTAAGCTGCCGCGCCGCCTCGTCCTGCCAGCGATCTATGCTTTCTTCGTCGCCTGCATGCTGGGCTTCTGGCTCACCTTCAAGACGTACGGCACCGCGCCTCACATCGCTGGCACGTTCTTCGTTTGGGGCAGCGTGTTCAACCTCTTCGTCATCTCGCTGTTTTGGAGCTTGATGGCGGAGATGTGGTCGAACAGTGAGGCCATGCGGCTTTACGGCTTCATCTCGGCAGGCGGGACAGCCGGCGCCGTTGCAGGCCCGCTCATCACGAAGCAGCTCATTGCAACCTTGGCACCGGTTGATTTGCTGCCCGTCTCGGCGGCACTTCTTGTCGTTGCGCTGATGATGAGCCTCGCACTTCGTAAACTCCGGCCGGGAGCGGCGGGTCATGAAACAGAGCCCGCGGGCGGCGGCATTCTGGACGGCGCGGCGAAGGTCATCACGTCCCCCTACTTCGGCCGTATCGCGCTTTTCATCCTGCTCGCCAACGTGGTTGGCACGTTCTTCTATCTCGAACAGGCGCGTCTTGCGGCAGATGCGTTCGCGACCAGCGCCGAGCGCGTCAACTTCTTCGCAAGCCGAGATCTCATTGTCAGCGTAGCGACCCTTGTGATCGAAATTTTCGGTACGGCGGCCGTCATGCGCCGCTTCGGGTTGACGGTGGCACTTGCGGCGCTCCCTGTCATGGCAACGATCGGCACGCTGGCCATCACATATCAGCCGCTGTTGTGGGTGGTGGCAGCTGTTATGGTTGGAGAGCGTGTCGTTGCGTTCTCGCTTTCAAGCCCGGCCATCAAAGTCATGTACACGCTCGCGGAGCCGGATGAGAAATACAAAGTGCAAAGCTTCATCGATACCGTCGTCTATCGCGGCGGCGATGCAGCGGCGGGATGGGTCTTCGCACTGATCGGCGGCAGTCTTGGCTTTGCCGCCGCCGCCGTACCGCTCGTTGCCCTGCCGCTCACCGCACTCTGGTTCTGGAATGCGCGTGAATTGGGAAGTGCGTATGAAGTGAAGGCGAAGGCGGGGGAGAGGGAGAAGGTGGGTTGAGAAAATATTGTGTCCAAAGCGCCGTGTAGAATTCCCCTTCCCGCAGGGGAGGTGACCCTGCCCCGGACACCGCCGCAAAGTAGCGACGGTAATCGATCCGGGGGGTGGGGTTAAGGACTAGGCTTGATGTCAGCAGTGAGCCAAGAGCTGACTGCAACTATCAGCAAAACGCGTTGACATTAGCTTGCTAACGCTAGTTCGAAAAGCGAGGCGATTGAGGCGTGGTTCCAATCAGGCAACTGGGACATGTATGCCAATCGCTCAGGCCCTTTACAGGCGTAGGTCGCTATGAGGCTTCACGCGACGGCAATGTCAAACGGACGGTGGTGCCGTTGGTGCCGCTCTCCCGCACGAGCCGGCCACCAAGCTGATGTGCAAAAATCTCGACCAACCGGCTGCCCGTCCCGGAATCCGTTCGTTGAGGATCGATCCCCCCACCATCATCTGAGACTGAGAGGCGAAGCTCCCCATCCACGCGCTTGAGTGCCACCATGACAGTGCCGTTTGTCGCATTGGAGAACGCGTATTTGACGGCATTCGTTACCAGTTCATTTACGATCAGCCCGAGCGGAATGGCGCGATCGGCAGGCACCGAATGGCTATCAAAATCGGTCTTGAGTGCGAACGACTTGCCAACCTCGTTTTGCACGGATCCGATCAGGTCGCGGCACAACTCCTCGAGATAGATCGCCGCATCCACCTCCTCGACCGCATTGGTTTTGCTAAGGACCGAATACAGGTGCCCGAGGGCGGCGATGCGATGCGAAACCCTCTCAAGCGCCGCTTTTCCCTCGCCACTCTTCTGGTTTCGAGCTTCAAGGCTGACCATTGACGAAATGATCTGCAAGTTGTTTTTAATCCGGTGGCCGAGCTCTTGCAGCAGCGCCGCAATTCGCTGATGCGCCGCTGAGCGCTCGTGCTCGAGCCTCGCGCAGTCTGTGACGTCTTCGATCGCCAGCAGGACCTGCTTGACGTGGTTGCCGGGCCGAAAGACCTTGCGCGCATTGAGCACCATCACCCGCCGTCCGATCGCCGGGAAGACGCGGTCGACTTCGAAGGCCTCTATGGTTGCCCGTTCGGGAACGACGGCTTCGATCAAGGCGCGCAATTCGGGGATATCCCACTGGCCGTCGCCGAGTTCGTAGAGCTTGCGGCCAATCGTATCCTCTGGGCTCACTGCGAATGTGTTGCAAAAGGCCCGGTTCGCAAACCGGACGGTCAGATCCGGCTCGAGTACGAGCAGGCCTTCGCGGACCGTTTCCACAAGATCCAGTGGATCGACATCGCGCATCGTCATTGCTCAGCGCGCCTTTCAATGACGAGCACCTCCGCTCGTCCGCACAGTTACAAGCCAGAGAGCCCACGCTCTCCCACCAAGCCTGATTGTGCGCGAACTAACGCAGTTTGTCGGTAATGTACATTACCAACACACTCAATCTTGCAGCTTATGAATTGTACGTTTTGGGGAGACGAAGGGCGGTGCGATCGTGGACCAGCTGGTAGCATTCACACGCGGCGTCGGTAAGGCCCAGCCGGTCGCGTATCGTGACTTGCCGCCGGCCGCGCGTAATCAAACCGGCGCGTTCCAACTCCCGGGCAGCATTCGAGATGGTTGGCCGCTGCACCCCGAGCATTTCGGCCAGCAGGTCCTGAGAGATCGGCAGTACGTCGGTGTCGCAGCGATCGCGCATCATCAACAGCCAACGCGCCAGCCGCTCCTTGAGACTGTGCGCACCGTTGCACGCGACCGACACCAAGACCTGCTCGAGAAAGGCCTGGACGTGAGCGTGGATAAGGCTTCGGAAGGCTGGCATCGATTCGATGGCCCGTGTGAACGCCACGCGCGACATCTTTGTTGCGCTGCCGGGAATTTGGACGAGAAGCCGGACGGAGGAATTCTTGTCACCGAAGACGGCTTGCATCCCAGTGCAACCTTCCCGGCCGATCGTTGCCATCTCAATGATACGGCCGTCGGCATACACGGCCACCACCGAGACAACACCGCTATCGGGGAAGTAAACATGATCGAGTGGACTGTCGGCGTCCATGAGGACCTGACCGCGTTGGCAGGCAATGTGTTCAAGCTCCGGCATCAGCCGTTTGAGATTGCGGGATGGCAGGGCGAGCAAAAGCCGATTTCGGGGCCAATTTTGTGCAGCACTCATGCTGTCTAAACGGCACCCGGTTCGTATAGGTTGCAACTTGCATTGCGATTAACTCTACATTCCGTCGTTTTGCGTTGGGGCATGGGAATGTCCAAACCGAGTCAAAAGCTGCCGTCACTCTCCCCCACCCCCCAAATCAAAGTGGCGCGCCTTTGGGGCGCGCCACTGAGTAAAAACTGCGAATAAAAACTGCGAACGAAAACCGCCAGCCCGAAGTGCCGCAGCGATCAATAAACCTACCTTCTATCCCCGCCGCCGCCGCGGCGTGGCCCACCGCCCGGACCTCCGCTGCCGCCGCCTGGGCCGCCACCACCGGGTCCGCCGCCTGGACCAGATCTAGCGTCCTTGTGGCGGAAGTTGATGCGCCCCTTGGTCAAATCGTAGGGCGTCATTTCAACGGTGACTTTATCGCCCGCCAAAATGCGGATGCGGTTCTTCTTCATGCGGCCCGAGGTGTAGGCGATGACTTCGTGGCCGTTGTCGAGTTTCACGCGGCAGCGGGCGTCGGGCAGCACTTCCGCCACCACGCCTTCGAACTCGAGCATTTCTTCTTTAGCCATTCAGTCTCCCTCGCCAGCATCGCGGCGTTTGCAGTGTCGCGCCGGGTCCGGCGCCGTACCTCATAATTCACTTGATGAAAAACGGGGAGCAGACGTGTCTGCTCCCCGCGCATTCTGTAGTGGCTCTACGTTTAGAGCGGTCGCAGGTTGACTGCTGCGATCTTGCCGTTGCGTCCACGCTCGGTCTCGAAGAAGACCTTTTGTCCTTCGCGGAGCGCCTGCAGGCCAGCGCGCTCCACTGCGGAGATGTGGACGAAAACGTCGCTACCACCCTCTTCAGGTTGAATGAAGCCGTAACCCTTTTGACCATTGAACCACTTAACAGTGCCGTTTGCCATTCATGCCTCCAAAGCCTTTTGGCATCCTCCCAGGTGATATACCCGGAAGGCCATCAAATCGCGCAATGGAGACGTCTTAGGGCAGGCGGTAGCACTGTCTTAGAGTGAGCCAAGGCGTGTTCGACGGCGCCTATATGCCCCGGAAATGCTGCAAAAGCAAGGAGCACAGGCCCTTTGGCAGCCCCTGGTCTAGCGCTCGTCATGCCCTTCGCCGCCTTGGGTCGTGGTGGCGTCGCGCGAACTCATGGGCTGTGTTAACACTAGGCGGGCACTCACCTGACGGGATTGTTTCCGGCGGGCTTATAACAAAGGGGACGGAAACGATGTCACAAGCTAATCCGCAACGCTTGCTTTACGGCTTCTTGGCCGCCGCAGTGTCGGTGCTGGTGTTCCACCAGACCATGGTGCTTGCCGTCGGGCAGGCTGGTTTGATCTCGGCGAAGCCATGGTCTCTTGACCCGGTTGGCCCATTGGCTGTGCCGTCGCTCGTCAATGGCATGTTTTGGGCTGGGCTTTGGGGCGTCCTGTTCGCGCTCATTTGGCCGCGTATTCCTGGTGACTCGATGCCGCTCAAGGGCGCGATTTTCGGGTTGCTCGGCCCAATCTTGACCGGGCGCTGGCTGCTCGTTCCGCTCATCAAGGGTGAGCCGTTATTCGCTGGATGGAACCTTCCGACAATGGCCGCGCACATTCTGATCGGATTGGCGTTCGGTGCTGGCCTTGCCTGGATCTACGGCAAGCTGACTGCCGCGAGTTGATAACTCCCTCGAGATTGCAAAAGGGCGGGCCGCATGACGCGGTCCCGCCCCCCGTTTGAATTTGAGCGTCGTATTAGTGCCCGCTGCTGCGATTGAGTGCAACGAAGTGAGAGCCAACGTCCACGTGGATGTGGTCCATATCGCTGTAAGTCATAGTGCCGCCGCTGCCGTGATTTGCGATCAGCCACTTGACCACTTCGCGTTTACGGCCAGGAATGCGGAAATCGATGGCTTGACCGGACGCATGCTTCGACGGCCGGCCGGTCGTGGCAATTCGTGCCCCCTTCCGGCATGTGGAAATGATCTCGACCCGTCCGAACTTGGCCTGAATGCGGCTCAGAAGCGCGCGCGCTTCAGATGTCAAACAACTCCCAGAACCGTTACTATTGGAATAGGACTTCGCTTCTGCAGTCACCGGTGCAAGCAGGGCGAGAGCCCCAGCCAACGCAACAAACATGCTTTTACGCATTGCATCTCCTATATTCGTTTTAGGTTTTTGGAATTGAAACGCCGGGTTGGGAATGCGCACCTCGACCGGTACGCGTGCCAGCGCTTGGCCCAAGCATTGACGATGCCCGGGCAATTGAGTGGGGAGACCGCGAGCGCCAGCCTCTCCCGAAGCCGAAAAAACGCGCGCCAATCGCGATTGGAGCGGGCGTTAGGGGAATGGACGTGGCCCTCTGCCGAAACGTCCCCCGACGGCTGCCCCGAAATCCGTAAGAGGTGTGGCTAAATTGTGGCGAAGTCCGCGGCCCGACCCTATGGTGCGACGACCCGGCGCGCTTTTTCAGGCCAATTTGCCCCTCAAGCGGTGTCACGGACAGGGCAGGCCAGCCACAATATTGGGATTGAAGCCCGTTCACGCCGCTTGTGGTCTGGGAATTCAGACGTCATCGTGAGATAAGCGGCAGGCAAAACAAGAGAGCGTTGCTCGAAAAGAGTGCGCTTAGGGGAAGATCAAAAAGGGAGACTATCATGAATGTCGTGAAGAGCATTGTGCTCGGCTTTATCGCCGGTGCGCTGGCGGCGCTCACTGCGCTGATGGTGATGGAGATCGTGTGGGCACAAACCAGCTTCAGGCCGCAACTCGTATTCCCTGCTGGTTTACTTTCGGGCGAGTTCACCTACGTCAACGACATCGTTTGGGGCGGTATCTGGGGCTCCATCATGGGCCTCGTGTTCGGTGCGCTTCCGCAAGGTCCGTTGACCTTCAAGGGCTTTCTCTTCGGTTTGATTGGCCCCGGCCTCATCGGCATCGCTGTCCTCATGGCCTTTCCGGCTGTCATCGGTTCGGGCGCCGGTCCGGACTTAAGTGACGTCGTTGGCATGCTTCAGCGCCTGATCTCGGCAGGTGTTTGGGGTGCAGCGGCCGGCTGGCTCTATGGAATGTTCTGCTATCAGCGGTTACCGCTGTAACGCAGCGGGCCTGATAGGCACCATTCGATGCGCCGGGTCTTGAGTTTCGAGGTCCGGCGCATTCTTTTTAATTGATCTCAACCAAAGTAAAGAACGCTTCGCGGCGCCGATTTGGTTGCTTGTGATTCATTTGAATTTCACGCGGCCCCGGCTACATAGAGCGCTATTCATCGACGTTCCAATTCGGGCTTCTCGCGATGCTTCGCGTCCAAGAATTAGCGCTCCGCTCCTGGTTGCCCTTGCTGGCCGCCGCGTTGGTGACGCTCGCTGCCTACTTCGTGTTGTCGGCTGAGAAATCGGCAAAAGAAGAATTGACACCGCCAACGGGGTTGATCGTTGTTCCGCCAATTCATCAAACGGACGATGGGATAGCGGTGCCGGCCGCAAGTGTCGGTTTGAGCAACGTCGAGACCATGTATGACGTCACGGGCGCCAACGCCACTGAGCTCTCGCAAGCGATGCAAAAAGTCGGGCCACGAAATTTCTGGGCCTATACCAATTGGGCGATCAGCTGGAGCCATGCCACTGAGGCCGACAGCACGGGCGTATGTAAACTTAAAGACTCCCTAGTCTCGGTGAATGTTAAATTGACACTGCCGCGCTGGGCCAATGCGCCCGATGCGGGCGACGCACGCCGCCAGTCCTGGGACGCCATGATCGCGGCCTTGCGGAAGCACGAGCAAGGTCATGCCAATAACGGTATTCGCGCGGCTAACGCCGTTGCTGCATCGATCTCAGTCGTGCCGGCGCAAACCACATGCGAAGCACTTGAAGAGTTGATCGATCAAACATCCAAGGACATCGTCAAGGTCTACCGCAAGGCTGACAAGGATTATGACCGCGTGACGGGTCACGGCGATAAGACAATCCCTGATCTCAAGTGGTGATGGCGCATTGCGCCATCCAAGAACTGAGCGTGCTCACCATTCTGTGAGCATTGCTAAAAAGGGCGACAGCGGCCCAACAATTCGTTATTCCCGGATTATCGGACCATCGTCATTTCAAGCCTCGCCCATCGGGGCCTTAATCACTAGGAGTCGTCAGTGATACGAACTGCACATAACTTCGTTTTGGCGGCCCTTTTAGCGGTAGCC
>JAYSVT010000294.1:0-3670 GCA_043718455.1 Hyphomicrobium sp. | reverse complement strand
GGTAACGTTTCATAGATGGCGACGGTGTGATCCAGACGGATCAGGTCGTGGTCGCCCGAGAGTATGAGCGTTGGCGCGATGACCTTCTTGAGCAGGGCCAAATCGATGTGCGGTTCGGTGAGCATGATCGTCGTGACCTTCAGATCGCGGTGCCCCTTTGACGTCTTGCGGGCTTCCGGCGTGATCGAGGACAGCAATGTTTTCACGAGTTGATCCGTCTCCGGATAAATGTCGTTTGGCGTCAGGTTGGCCGCCATGGCGATCAGTTTCTTGACCTTGTCTGGGTGGCGTATACCCAGGAGCAAAGCCTCGATGCCGCCGTCGCTCCATCCCAACACGTCGACGGGCCCCGTCTTAAGATGGTCGAGCAGGGCTGCCTGATCGTCAGTCATCTTTTCGTAACTGAGCGGCCCTGCACTGTCGCTGGAGCGGCCCTGGTCGCGACTGTCCATTGCGATAACCCTGCGATGGGTCTTGAAGAACTCGATCTGGGCAGCCAGCATCCCGATGCTGCCGCCATTGCCGTGGATGAGCAACAGAGGTTCGCCCTCACCATAAATCTCGTAATACAGGGTCACCCCGTCATGGACAAAAGTCCCTGAGGCAGCCTTATTCGCGCCGTAAGGGACAGCGGCAACCGCCGCCGCAGCGGTCGAGCCGGTACCTTGCGCGATGGCGGACGTCGTGCCCCACGCCAACATTGCACACATGATGATGCAAGTGTTCGTGAACCGACGCATTGTATCCCCTTTGCAAGACTGCCTTTTGCGTAGCGGCGAGCGGTCAGTCAACTCTACATGCCCCTCGTGAGGTTTGCTGAATTTCCGCTATGGGGTCGTTTGCCGCTGGGCTGCATTTGCTCCCGTCAGCCGCCAGGTAGCCTGAGGGCAACCTAGTACCGTTTGCGGCAATCCCACAGCTGGAACAGGGTGGGAAGCAGGAAGGTTGCTTCCGAGCGGCGAGTTATCGATCCGGCCGTTCGTTCACTTGGGCCTTCAAGACTGCTGTGTGCCCAGTTTCAGCCGTCCCACCCGCCTATCGTGATGGCCAGAAGCAGACGTTGGTGGGAGCTTGTTGCCTGGGCTCGCAGACAGGCGCATTTGCCTATTCTTGACACCGCTGGAACGCCTCAGAGTAAGTATCCCGATCGTACAGGCGCCCATGGCCGGCGTCTCGACGACGAGGCTGGCTGCGGCTGTGTCAAATGCCGGTGGTCTGGGATCCATTGCCGTGGGCGCCACGGACACTGCAGGCGCACGCTCTATGATCGAAGCGACCCGCGCGCGCACAAATCGTGCCTTTAACGTAAACCTGTTCGTCCACGCATCGCCAAGAGCGGACGAGGCACGAGAGCAACGCTGGATCGAGGCGCTACGCCCTCTTTTTAAAAGCTATGGTGCAGAGCCTCCTTCGACACTGCGCACGATTTACGAAAGCTTCGCCGACAATGAGGAAATGCTCGCGATGCTTATCGAGGTCGCACCCCCGGTAATCAGCTTTCACTTCGGCATTCCAGGCCCCGCGCCGATCACTGCTCTTCGGGAGGCTGGTTGCCTGCTCTTGGCGACCGCAACCAGCCCCGCCGAGGCAAGGTTGATCGAGGAGGCTGGGATCGACATGATCGTGGCTCAAGGCTGGGAGGCTGGCGGGCACCGAGGCGTGTTTGATCCTACAGCGCCGGACGACCAACTTGGGACCATGGCACTGACCCGTCTGCTCGCGAGGCAGTCCACACTGCCTGTAATTGCGGCTGGCGGCCTGATGGATGGTGCGGGCATTAAAGCGACGCTCGCTCTTGGCGCCGTAGCAGCCCAACTTGGTACCGCTTTCATCGGGTGTCCGGAGAGCAGTGCTGACGAGGCATATCGCGCTGCGCTCGAGAGTCTCAGCGCAGAGCATACAGTTATGACCAAAGTCATTTCTGGACGCCCAGCGCGCTGTTTGGCCAACCGATTTACCCAATGGGATGCTGTCGCACCAGGTCAGGTGCCTGACTACCCCATTGCGTACGACGCCGGAAAAGCGTTGCACGCCGTAGCCAAGGCTGCTGGCGAGAGTGGCTTTGGAGCGCATTGGGCGGGTCAAGGCGCTCCGCTAAGCCGCAACATGGATGCGGCTAAGCTCGTGGCCTTGCTCTGGCAGGAGGCGAGAGCGGTCGAAGGCTAACGTCAGCCGACACGTGGCTTCGCGACACCAAAGTATCAAACCGACGTCTGCGGCATCTGGCCTGACCGCTGCTTTTCCGGCCACCCCAAGTTAGGATCGTCCGGTGCGGAACGACGTAGCCACCAGGACCAATCTTCCGGCAAATTGGACAGGGGATCAGGCTCGTCGAGTTCACGGGCAGCCCAAAATGGCCAGTGCGGGTTTGCCAAGGCGGGGCGACCGAGAAGGACGAGGTCGATCTGTTCCTGACGGATTGCGCGGTCGGCTACCGCCGGCTGACCAAGGTTCCAAGACACGCCGACGGGAATGCCGACTTCCCTGCGCACGCGCGCGCCGCGCTCCACCATGGCCGCGACCTCTGCCAGCGGGTTCTTGTTCATAGCGTCTGTATTGAAGCCGAAGCTTATATCGGCAAGGTCGATGCCGTGGTGCTTCATGCGTCCGATCGCGAGGACTGCGTCGTCGAACTGTATGCCCTCAGCATGGAGATCATCGGAGCCGAGGCGTATCGTCAGGGGTAGGCGCTCGGGCCAGACCGCGCGAACAGCATCAAGCGCTTCCAGGTGAAACCGCAGTCGGCCTGCGAGGTCTCCGCCGTAAGCGTCGAGGCGTTTGTTCGCGAGCGGCGAAAAAAAGCTGCTGCCAAGATAGCCATGCGCAAAGTGCAGCTCGAGCCATTCGAACCCGGCTGCTTCGGCGCGACGAGCCGCGTCGGCGTAGGCTTGATGGAGCGCGCCTATCTCGTCCACTCCGAGTTCGTGAACGGGAAGCTGTGACCGGCCGCCATAGGAAATGGGCGAAGGCCCGCGCACCTGCCAGCCGTCGGGATGGTCCGGATCGAGCTGCTTGTTTCCCTCCCAAGGCTTGGTGAGGCTCCCCTTGCGACCCGTGTGACCGAGCTGAATAGCTGGCACGCCGCCCATGTCCTTGATGATGCGCGTGACCCTGATGAGACCTTCGATCTGGGCGTCGTCCCAGATCCCGGCACAGCTGACGCTGGTGCGGCCATCGGGTGTGATCGCGATCTGTTCGGGAAACACAAGGCCGAACCCGCCGGCCGCGCGCGATCCCATCAGCATGACGTGAAAGTCCGTCATGCATCCTTCGACCGAACGGTACATCGTCATCGGCGACATGACGATGCGATTCCTGAGCGTGATGTCTTTCAGCGTATAAAGGCTAAACAGGTGAGGCATGACGGTTTTCGTTCCGGTTCCGGGACAAGCTGCTCTGCGTAACTGCTGGCTCTCTCAAGCGCGAGCCGAAAGCTCGTCGAGATGAGTTCCGCTCAGAGACCCAGGAGTTGTAGCAGCCGCTTGCGCTTCGAAGCAGCTGAAGGTCCGCATCTGGTTACGCACGCGTCCCCACAGCCTTCGCCAGCGTATCGGTTGTTGCGGCAATCCCAGTGAGACGGCATCGAAAACCAGACTATTGCACTGAATCAGAGGCGCCTTTACGGCTGGCTTTGATACCGCCTGGGAGAGAGAATTTGCTGTTTCACACG
>JAYSVT010000293.1:0-11462 GCA_043718455.1 Hyphomicrobium sp. | reverse complement strand
GTCCGGCCGGGTTCGCGAGCACCGTCTCGCCGCCCCGGCCGGATCGCGAACCCGGTTTAGCCCCGCCCGACATACGGCATAGCCGTCGCCAGCAGGCTCATAAACTGCACGTTGGCGTCGAGCGGCAGGTTGGCGATATACAGAATGGCATTTGCGCAATGCTCAACGTCCATGCGCGGCTCTACCATCGTCTGGCCATTAGCTTGCAGAATGCCCGCCGCCATCTTGGTGGTAAAATCGGTCGCCGCATTGCCGATATCAATCTGAGAACAAGCGATATTGTACTTTCGCCCGTCCAGCGACAGAGAACGCGTCAGTCCCGTGATCGCGTGTTTCGTCGTGGTGTAGGGGGCCGAGAGGGGGCGCGGATTATGCGCAGAGAGCGAACCATTATTTATGATACGCCCGCCTTGCGGATCTTGTGCTTTAAAAATGCGCCAAGCTTCCTGCGCACAGAGAAACATACCGTTTATGTTGACATCGACGACCTTCTTCCAGGTCTCGTAATTGACGTCGTCTATCTCAGTGCCTTGCGCGAATATGCCGGCGTTGTTGAATAAAACGTCCAGGCGGCCGAACTCTTCCTTCGTGCGCGCGAACAAGGCTTTTACCGACCCGGGGTTCGTCACATCGCACGGCACCACGAGCACGCGGCCGCCGCCGTCCTTGGCTTCGGCCGCTGTCTCTTGAAGTTCATGTAAGCGGCGCGCTGCAATTACGACGTCAAAGCCTTCTTCCTGCAGTTTCAGCGCCGCAGCCTTGCCGATGCCGGAACTGGCGCCTGTGATCACTGCAACACGTTTGGCTTTTCCCATGAAGTGCATCCCATACAAAAAAAGGCGATCCGCAGATCGCCTGTTGAGATTAGAGAACCATTTCAGCCGCCGCTATAGGTCATCTAGCGGTCATCTAGCGTGTCGGCACGGGAATTTCGCCGCGATAATCATAAAATCCGCGCTTGGTCTTGCGGCCAAGCCATCCGGCTTCAACGTATTTAACCAGCAGCGGGCACGGGCGGTATTTGGAATCCGACAAGCCTTCGTAAAGCACCTGCATGACACTCAAACACGTATCGAGTCCGATAAAGTCCGCGAGTTCCAAGGGACCCATCGGGTGGTGCGCGCCAAGCCGCATGGCCTTGTCGATGGCTTCAACCGTGCCGACGCCCTCGTACAGCGTGTATACGGCTTCGTTGATCATGGGCAGCAGAATACGATTGACGATGAAGGCGGGAAAGTCTTCAGAAACGGCCGTTTTCTTGCCGAGGCTTTCGACAAACGCCTTGGCGGTCGAAAAGGTCTCGTCTTCCGTTGCGATGCCGCGAATGAGTTCCACCAATTCCATCAAAGGAACCGGATTCATGAAGTGCATGCCGATGAAATCTTCGGGCCGGTCGGTCGCGGCGGCAAGACGCGTGATCGAGATCGACGACGTGTTCGACGCCAGTAATGCCGTCGGCTTCAGATGCGGGCAAAGCGCCGCAAATATCCGGTGCTTGGTGTCTTCGTCTTCTGTTGCCGCCTCAATGACGAGATCGCAATCACCGAAGGCGTCGAGTGCGGGCGCGTAAACGATGCGGCCCAAAGCCTTTTCGCGTTCACCGTCCTTGATCGTGCCTTTTGAAACCTGGCGCATCATGTTTTTGTCGATCATCGCCATCGCGTTGTCGAAAGCATCGCGCTTGAGATCATTGAGAGCGACTTTGTATCCGCCAAGGGCCACAACATGGGCTATTCCCGTGCCCATTTGCCCCGCACCAACGATACCCACCTTGACGATGGTGCGCGCCGGTTTTGCGGCCGCCTTGCTCTTTTCCATCACCTTTTGCGCCTGTGGCATATGCGATTCCTTGAACAAACACCGTAATCAGCGGCCTAGTTTTTTCAGTTCTGCGTCAAGTTCGGGCAGCGCCTGGAACAAATCCGCGACGAGCCCGTAATCGGCAATTTGGAAAATCGGGGCGTCGGCATCCTTATTGATGGCAACGATCACTTTTGAGTCTTTCATGCCAGCAAGATGCTGGATGGCGCCCGAAATACCAACGGCGACATAAAGCTCGGGCGCAACGACTTTACCGGTCTGGCCAACTTGCCAATCGTTCGGCACGAACCCTGCGTCCACCGCCGCCCGCGACGCGCCCATCGCGGCGCCAAGGCGGTCAGCAATCGGCTCGATATACTTCTTGAAATTTTCTCCATTGGCCATGCCGCGCCCTCCAGAGACAATAATTTTCGCGGATGTCAATTCTGGACGGTCGCTCTTGGTCAATTCAGCGCTTTCAAACGTCGAAAGGGATACGGCCGGCGGCACAGCAATCGTCTCGATCACGGCCGATCCGCCTTCCGCCGCGTCGGGGAATGTGGATGTCCGGACAGTTATGACTTTTTTCGCGTCGGCCGACTGCACGGTTTGAATAGCATTGCCAGCGTAAATCGGCCGCTCGAACGTATCGGGCGATACGATCTTGGTGATGTCGGAAATCTGCATGACATCGAGTAGAGCTGCAACGCGCGGCATCACGTTCTTCCCGCACGACGTTGCGGGCGCGACGATGGCCGCGTAGCCGCCCGCAATGGACAAAATCACTGCTGCCACTTCTTCCGCGAGACCGTTTGCAAGATGAGACGCGTCAGCGACGAGTACTTTTGATACGCCAGCGAGCTTTGCGGCGGCCTCAGCAGCTGGCTTGCAACCAGACCCAGCCACAAGGATATCGATATTGCCGCCCAGAGCTTTCGCGGCAGTCAAAGCCTTGCCTGTCGCGGGCGAGAGTTTTCCGTTGGAATGTTCGGCTAAAAGTAGGACGGACATTAAAGAACCCCCGCTTCAGTCTTCAATTTCTGCACGAGTTCCGCGACACTGCCAACTTTGACGCCGGTTTTGCGCGTGGCAGGCTCAGATGTCTTCAGCAACTTCAAACGCGGCGTGATGTCGACGCCGAAGTCTTCCGGTTTCTTGCTGTCGAGGGGCTTCTTTTTGGCCTTCATGATATTGGGCAGCGACGGATAGCGCGGCTCATTCAAGCGCAGATCCGTGGTGACGACGGCGGGTAGCTTGAGCTTGACGGTTTCAAGCCCGCCATCGACTTCGCGCGTGACAGAAACCGAGCCCGCTTCCGGAACAACTTTCGACGCAAACGTCCCCTGGCCCCATCCGAGCAACGCGGCGAGCATTTGTCCGGTTTGGTTGCAGTCGTCGTCAATCGCTTGTTTCCCGAGAATGACGAGGTCGGGCTTTTCAGCGTCAACAACAGCTTTGAGAAGTTTGGCGACAGCCAGCGGCTCGATCGTTGCGCCCTCAGCCGTCTCAATTAAAATGCCGCGATCTGCGCCAATGGCGAGCGCAGTGCGGATGGTTTCCTGCGATTTCGCGGGCCCGATCGAAACCACGATGACTTCCGCCGCACCTTTTTCTTTGATGCGAACAGCTTCCTCGACAGCGATTTCGTCGAAAGGGTTCATCGACATTTTCACGTTGGCGAGATCGATGCCCGAGCCATCCGGCTTCACGCGGATTTTGACATTATAGTCGACCACACGTTTGACGGGCACTACGATCTTCATACCATTGGCTCTCCCAGTTGTTCGCTGTTCAATTCGCGGCAAGGTCCCGCATGAAATCCAAGAATTTTTGCATCGCGGCGGCTATTGGAATCGTCTGGAATCAGGTCTTTTGGCGCGAGGGTTCGCCCTCGTTTTCGCACGTGCGAAGGCTAAGAGCCGAACTGGGGGAAGTCAATTGGCGAGGGCGTCGCGGACGCTCGCATTAAGACTATTTTTCGTGGTCCCTCATTGACGCCCGAAAAGGGCGACACCCGGCCGCCGCAAAACCAGGATTAGCAGCGCCCCGGCAGCAAGGCCGCCGATATGGGCCCACCAGGCAGTCGGACCAACTTGCGGCAGAAATGCCATGACGAACTGAAACAGGATCCAGAGGCCGAGAGCAAACAACGCCGAAATACGCAACGGGATAAACTTAAGCGCCAAAACCCAGACCCTGACGTTGGGATGCAGCATCAAATAAGCAGCGATGACGCCCGATACGGCGCCACTCGCGCCGATCAGCGCATCTTGGCTATCTGGCAGAATGAACGCATGCGTGAGACCGGCAATAATTCCGCAAATTAGGTAAAAAACCAGAAAGCGAATGTGCCCCATAGCATCTTCAACATTGTCGCCAAAGACCCAAAGGAACAACATATTACCGGCCAGATGCATGGCATCGCCGTGAAAGAACATGTACGAAAACAGCGTCACGCGTTCAGGGATTGCGATAGCGTCTCCTGAAATTGGTGCAGGCCCGCCGAGCAAATAGACCTGGAAAAGCTCTTGAGGCACGACCGCAAAGCTGGAAACAAACGCGGCCGCAGGTGCACCAGCCGTTTCGAACAGAAAAACAAGCACGTTGGCAATGATCAGCCCTAGCGTGACATACTGGTAGCGAATGGATTTAAGTGGATTGTCGTCGCCGAGGGGAACGAACACTTTGACTCTCTGTCCTTGTTCAAATGCGAGGAACAACTGGCTGCAGGGTGGCTGCTTTAGCGGTTCTGGCCCGGCACCCACAAAACGTCTGCCTTTCCGCGATCATTGACGTAGCGCCCCGCAACGAACAAAAAATCCGACAGACGGTTGATGTATTTGAGAGCCGCCGAACTCACCGCCTCATTGGGAAGGCTTGCGAGCTCGACCATCAGCCGCTCGGCGCGGCGCGAAACGGTGCGGCTGACGTGGAGTGCCGCGGCGGCGGGCGTGCCGCCCGGCAACACGAACGACTTGAGCGGGGAAAGCTCTCCATTCATTTGATCGATTTCATTTTCCAGACGCTGAACTTGTGCGTCCGCCATGCGCAACGGCTCGTAAGGCAATTTCTCACCGCGATCGGGCACGCAAAGATCGGCACCGAGGTCGAATAGGTCGTTTTGAATGCGCGCCAGCATGGCGTCAACAAGCGGGTCGCTGGAGGCCAAGTGAATGCGCGCCATGCCAATGGTCGCGTTGGTCTCATCCACAGTGCCATATGCCGCTATACGAACAGAGGTTTTAGATACGCGTTCGCCGGATCCCAGCGCCGTTGTGCCCGCGTCGCCTGTTTTAGTGTAGATGCGATTGAGTACGACCATCGGTGGTAGACTTTCTCGATATTCCAGGCCGGATTCAATTCATTTTCAGCGCGCTACGAATACATAAGCCATAATCAGAAGAATTGCGCAAAACTGAAGGCCGACGCGCCAACGCATGAGTTTTTGGCTCAGGTTCGGGCTCGTGCCTTTCATCATGGTCCAAAGGCCAATTAGCAGCACGGCAAAAACTGCGGCCACGGCAATGGTGGTCGCGTGGTAGAGGAGCGTTTGCATTTGAAAAACCTCGGCTATTGAAAATTGTTGATACGTCCTGAAATGCCCAGTTGCAACGCCTTGGCCCACAAAATCGGCGATATTGCAGGTGAACTTTGGCCCTCGCGAGGGCCCTGACCCGAAGTATTACGCAAATGAAATTAGGCTGGACGCTACAAATGCCTTAATTTTCAACCTTTAGAATCGCCAGAACGCTTTTTCCGTAATCGCGCGGGAGGGCGTTGCTGCGGTGAGAGGCCCAGAGTTCGTGATCAGTCGTACTGCCGAATGCAAAACTCGAAAGGCGTTGCTCGCGTCGGCGTGCTGCGTGATTGCGTTTCTGATGGCGGTGCCCTTTGTATTTGCCCAAGCACCCGACACGCCAGAAGGCTTGGCCGTTGAAGGGCCTGTTGAAATTCAAGAGTCCGAGAATCCAGAAGCTGCGGTGCGCGCGCTTGAAAAGAAGCGCCAAGAACTCGAAGCAGTAAAGTCAAAGGCCAAAGACCTGGTTGACGACGTAACCGATATCGACACGGAACGCGAAAAGCTCAACGCACAATTGCTCCAGACTGCGGCTCTCATTCAAAAGAGCGAAGGCCAGATGACCTCGATCGAAGGCCGGCTTAGCGAGCTGGAAAGCCAAGAAAAACTAGTGCGCGGCTCCCTGCTGCAGCGCCATGGGCAGATTTCGCAGCTGCTCGCCGCCCTTCAACGCATGGGCCGCAATCCGCCGCCAGTACTCATTACAAAGCGCGAAGACGCTCTGCAAATGGTGCGCAGTGCCATGTTGCTCTCATCCGCGTTTCCTGAACTCAAAAATCAGGCCTTGTCGCTCTCCGAGCGGCTTGAAGATCTGGTGCGCGTCATGACTGATATCCGCTCCGAAGGCGAACGGCTCAAATCAGAAACAGCCCGTTTGAACGAAGCGCGCGGCAAACTCGCCGGACTCATGGAAGCCAAAAAGCTGACGCTCGCCGAGCGGCAATCGGAACTAATCTCTGTTAGGGCCGCCGCGGCCGAAATCTCGAAAAACGTTGGCGATCTGTCCGAATTGATCGGCAAACTCGACAAAACCGTCAATGATCGAACCGGACTTGGCAGCTATCAAGAAGAACGCCGCAGAGATACCCGCGCGGAAACCGCCAGCACCTCGCAAGTGCCCGCCCTGGCGACAGCGAAAGACACAACCATCATCGTTGCGGCGCCTGAAGCACCGCAACTGGCTGCCAGTACTGCAGCTGGCGCAACAGACGCCACCATTCAAGCGGAAATCAACGTTGCGGCCTTATCCCCCCCACCCCGTCTAAAGCCGCAGATTGTAGAATTAGCGCCCTCTTCCGCCGGTGTGCTCTCTGCGAGCCCAGGCAGGATTAAGCCAGCTATTCCTTTTGCAACGGCGCATCTCAAGTTGCCGGTACCTGCGCAAGGACGCCGTGTCCTCGCATTCGGCGAGCGCACGCAATATGGCGCGAATTCCAAGGGTATGGTGATAGAAACACGGTCAGGTGCTCAAGTCACTGCGCCATGCGACGGATGGATTGTTTATGCTGGAGAGTTCAGAAGTTACGGCCAGCTCTTGATCATTAACGCCGGCGACGGCTATCATGTGCTTCTGGCCGGAATGTCGCAAATTGATGCACAGCCAGGACAGTTCGTTCTAGCTGCTGAGCCTATCGGCACTATGAGTGGCGCGGTAAAAGCCGGACAATCATCGGTGCAGACGAATGCCCCTGTTCTCTACGTCGAATTTCGCAAAGACGGGCGGCCCATCGACCCAGACCCCTGGTGGGTTGCCGGTCAGCAAAAGGTACAAGGATGATGCGCAAGACAGATTATGCCTTCTGGTCGTTCCTGATGATGGCGGGGCTTGCCGGAGCCACGACTCTTCTAAACGTCACGCAAAGTTACTCGGCGAATACGCCACAGAACTCCGAGCTCTATCGCCAGCTCGATCTTTTTGGTGACGTGCTTGAGCGCGTGCGCTCTGACTATGTTGAAAAACCAGACGATACTCAGCTCATCGAGAGTGCCATCAACGGCATGCTGTCGTCGCTCGACCCGCATTCATCCTACATGAGCCCGAAGAGCTTCCGCGACATGCAGGTGCAAACCCGCGGTGAGTTTGGCGGCCTTGGCATCGAAGTTACGATGGAAAACGGTGTCATCAAGGTTGTCTCGCCTATCGACGACACGCCGGCCTCCAAGGCAGGCTTGATGGCCAACGACTTGATCACCCACCTCGACAACGAACAGATCTCGGGCCTCACGCTTGAACAAGCCGTTGAAAAAATGCGCGGGCCCGTAAACACGCCGATCACACTAACAATCGTGCGCAAAGGTAAGGACGATCCTTTTGATGTGAAGGTGACGCGCGACGTCATTCGCATCAATGCCGTCAAGTCTCGCGCCGAAGACGATATCGCCTACGTCAAGGTGACAACCTTCAACGAACAGACGCACGCTAATCTGCAGAAATCTCTTGAAGCCTTGAACAAGCAGATCGGCCCGAAACTCAAGGGTTACGTCATCGATCTGCGTAACAACCCCGGCGGACTTCTTGACCAAGCCATTGCCGTTTCCGACGACTTCCTGGATCGCGGCGCTATCGTCTTGACCAAGGGCCGCAACAACGAAGAAACGCAGCGTGCCAATGCCCGTCCCGGCGACATCACAGAAGGCAAGAAGATTGCCGTGCTTATCAACGGCGGCTCGGCATCTGCTTCGGAGATTGTCGCGGGTGCTCTGCAGGATCACAAACGCGCGACCATTATCGGCACGCGTTCGTTCGGCAAGGGTTCGGTGCAAACCATCATCCCGCTTGGCGCGAACGGCGCCATCCGGTTGACCACTGCGCGCTACTACACGCCTTCTAACCGCTCGATCCAGGCTAAGGGCATCGACCCGGATATTCTGATCGAATCGGAGCTGCCGGAGGAACTCAAAGCGAAAATGGCCAACGAGAAGCCACGCGGCGAAGCAAGCCTGCGCGGCCATCTCAAGAATCCGGACGGCACGGTCAAAGAAGAAAACAAGGACACGAAAGACGCCAAGGAAGGCGACGATAAAGTTGCGAAGGAAAAAGAGAAGCCCGAAGTTTCGGGCTCGGCGTCTTACGTACCGAAAGAACCCGAGAAGGATACGCAGTTGCAATACGCGCTGTCGTTCCTGCGCGGCACCGCTAAGGAACCGCCAGCCGCCAACAGCACGCCAACAACGCCGCCAGCTGATGGCACGACGCCGGCACCTGGCGCCGGTAGCGACGCCGAGAAAAAGCCGTCGCCGAACTAAGTTCTTCGGCCAGACGAAATTCACTATCGTAAATGGGCGCCGCGTTGGCGCCCATTTTGTTTGATGCTACGTTCGACAAACGTGATTGAGGAGCCGCACCACACATGTCCGGCAGCGACGAGAAGTACGTTGACCCCACGGGTCTCGGATACCGGCCATGCGTCGGGATCATGGTGTTGAATGCCCAAGGCCTGGTTTGGATCGGCTGTCGCGCCGACGCCAAGAACGAAGCCGAAGGCCGGGGCGCTTGGTGGCAAATGCCCCAGGGCGGCATTGATGAGGACGAAGACCCGCGCGCCGCCGCACGCCGCGAACTCTATGAAGAGACCGGCATCCGCTCTATCGACTTTATCGCCGAGCGCGACGGCTGGATCAATTACGATCTGCCCCGGGATCTCGTTGGCAGGGCCTGGGGCGGGCGCTACCGGGGCCAAAAGCAAAAGTGGTTCGCGTGCCGCTTCACCGGCGCCGACAATGAAATCAGCATCACGCCGCCAGACGGCCAGAACGTTGAGTTTATCGACTGGAGATGGGCGCCTATTGCCGACGTCCTGGATCTCATCGTGCCGTTCAAGCGCGCCGTGTACGAGGCGGTATTGGCCGATTTCACGGACCTTGCCCGCCCGAAGGCCTGAATGTCATTGAAATGAAAATATTCTTTGGCATCATTTGCCGAAGCGAATCACATTTGTCGCCAGCCTTATCCCCAAGTGATCCACAGATCGTCATTCATGACCGCCATTCAGCCGAAAGCAAAAATTGAAGCTGAAGTACTGCCGCTCAGGTCTTGCGCGGGCATCATGCTGTTAAACCGCGATGGGCTTGTGTGGGTTGGACGTCGCAAGCCTAAGTGGGCGGGCGATCACGCGGCCCATATCTGGCAAATGCCCCAGGGCGGTATTGAGCCATTTGAACCCCCGCGCATCGCAGCCCTGCGCGAGCTGCGCGAAGAAACCGGCGTTACCAGCGTCGATGTGATCGCTGAACATCCTCAATGGCTGACGTATACGCTGCCAGATGCGCTTGTTGGCGTCGCCCTCAAGGGGCGCTATCGCGGCCAGCGGCAGAAGTGGTTCGCCATGCGCTTTCTGGGCGACGATAGTGAAATCGATATAGGTGCCAAGGATGGCCTCAAGGCCGAGTTCGAATCGTGGCGATGGGCGCCGATGGAACTGGTGCCAAAGCTGATCGTGCCCTTCAAACGCGACGTTTATGAAGAGATCGTCGGCGCGTTCGGGCATTTAACGGTGACCGGGTCGCCCGAACTTGATTTCGAACTTGATTGATCGGCAGAAGCGGAAAGTGCGCACTTGTAACACTTTCTGGCCTGGACCCGAAGCCGTACATTGAACCCCATACAAGATAGGGCCGGGTTTCCAGGAACCTCTTTGCTTGTGCGCGAGTTATGATTCAATTCGATTAATTGAAAGGGATGGTCATGGAACAGGATGTCTCGAGACGAACCATCGTCGCAGCATTGGCACTGATTGCAGCCCCGGTGGCCGTGTTGGCGGGCGCGAATAACGCGCAAGTGCAGGAGAAGAAAACCTCTCCTGAGAAAAGTCTTTATGAGCGGTTAGGCGGCGCCTTCGCCATCGCGGCGGTGGTGGATCACTTCAGCGACGCCGTCGTGAAGAACCCAATCGTTGGCCAGACGTCCAAGAACCCGCAGCTGCAAGAATGGCACACCAACAACCTGGGAAGGCTGCCCGGCCTCAAGTTTATGCGGACGCTTTGGGTCTGCAACGTTTCGGGTGGGCCCTACCAGTTCACGGCCACCAAGCCCGGCAAAACTCCGCTCGGCCTTGAGGAGGCCCACCGGGACCTCCAGATCTCGCCCGCAGAATTCGACGAGGTCGCAGCAGAACTCGGACGGACCCTGGACTTCGTCAAGGTCCCCAAGGGTGAGAAGGCCGAAGTCCTGGCAGCATTCGCCGCCCACAAAGACGAGGTTACCGCCGGCTACGCGGCGGTAGCTAAGCGCGGCTGAAGCAGCCTGCCCAGTCCAAACGCCCAGCAGGCAAAAACCGGCGGACAACAGAAGCTGTCTTTAAGCCACCTTGCCCAAGCGCTTCAACTCGGCAACCAGCGTATCAGCCATCATGCGCGCGTCGTCGGTCTGCGCTGCTGCAAGCTCGGCTTCGGCGTTCTTAAGTTCGTCTGCGATGACGACGGCGCTCATGTCGTCCACGTCGTAGGCCTTCTGCGCCAAGACAGTGAGACGCGTGGGATCGACTTCAGCGAAGCCCGCCTTGACGAAGAGGCGCTTTTTGCCAGCAGCTGACGTGACGTCCAGCACGCCCGGCCGCAATGTCGCGATGACTGGCGCATGGCCTGCGAGAACCGCGAAGTCGCCGTCAGCGCCCGGCACCACCACCTGATCGGCATCGACCGACATCAGAATGCGCTCCGGAGAGACGAGTTCGAATTTGAATGTGCCTGCCATATCCCAACGCCCTTATTTCTTCCCTTCTCCCCGTGGGCAGATGGAAGTCAAACCGTTTCGTCTTCGCCTTCGCCGCCCGTCTTGGCCCTAACTTCTTCCGCCGTCTGCAGTTTGATGCCGCAGAACGGGCAAAAGAACAGCGGGTGATCGACAAGACCCGGCTCATCTTCCTCGAGATCGACAAGCCCAACCGTCATATAGATGACTGTGTCGGGACCGACCGTAATCAGCGGCTCGAAGTCACCGCCATCCAGAGCTTCTTTCAGCTCTTCGCAGCAACTTCCAAACTTCACAGCAGATGCGGCCATTGTCGTGTCTCCTGAAACCGGACAGCGTCCGGCTTGAGCTTAGGCTGCTTCTGCGAGCTTCTCGGCTTTGGCGATCGCTTCCTCG
>JAYSVT010000292.1:0-11468 GCA_043718455.1 Hyphomicrobium sp. | reverse complement strand
GCCAAATCGGCGACGCTCACCGTCCATCAAAGTTTGGCGGGCACACCGGGCCAGCCCAAGAAAGAGCCGTTGTATATTCCGCTCCGGCTCGGCCTTCTCGGCGCAAACGGTAGTGATCTCGATTTGAAGCTCGACGACGGCACCGTCCCCGAGGGCGGCGTCGTCGCGGTGAAAGAGCGTTCGCAATCCTTCAAGTTTGAAGGCATCCCATCCCGTCCGGTGCCATCGTTGCTCAGAGGCTTCTCGGCACCCGTCAACGTTTCGATCGATTTATCCGACACCGATCTCGCATTTCTTATGACGCACGATAGCGATCTCTTCAATCGCTGGCAGGCTGCCAATAAATTTGCCACGCGTGCCATGCTCAAGGGCCTCGAAAACCCACAAAGCATCGAAGCGTCTGCGCACGCTTACGCCAAGGCCCTTTCGGCAACATTGGCCGCGTCTCAGTTAGAAGACGCTTACAAAGCCGAACTTCTGAAACTCCCCACCCAGTCCGATATCGCGCGCGAAAAACGCACCAACGTCGATCCATCTGCAATTGACAAAATCCATCGTGCCTTCGCCCGCTCTACAGCCACTGCAATTGGGTCCGAGATCGAAGCGATCTATGCAAATGCGTCGAACACGGGGCCGTTTTCACCCGATGCCAAAAGCGCTGGACTGCGAGCCCTGCGCAATACCGCGCTGACTCTTCTCGCGAACCGCGGTACCGCCGCCGACTTGTCGCGCTTAGAATCCCACTATCTTAATGCCAGCAACATGACCGAAGCGGCTCACGCGCTCGCTATTCTTGCCCACCACGACATTCCCGCCCGCTCGAAGGCGCTGCAGCACTTCTTTGATCGCTGGCAACACGACCACCTTGTGATCGACACTTGGTTTGCCGCACAAGCCCAATCGAGCCTGCCGCCAACTCTCGAAAATGTTCGCGCACTCACAGCGCACCCGCTCTTCAAAATCACGACGCCCAACAAAGTCCGCGCTCTGATTGGAGTCTTCGCCCTGAACAACCCGTTGCAGTTCAACCGGGAAGACGGCGCCGGCTATGATTTCGTCGCCGGCAAAGTCCTGGAGATCGATGCTAAGAATCCGCAGGTTGCCGCGCGCCTGCTTGGCTCATTCCGGAGCTACAAGGCACTGGAACCTGCGCGCCGGGCCCTTGCCACCAAAGCCCTGAAGTCCGTTTCCGCAAGTGACGCCATCTCGCGCGACGTCCGGGAAATCGTGTTGCGTATGCTCGACGATTAACCTCTGACATGAACGCGCACTGGCCTTATCCCGGACGCCACAATTCAAACAGAATCGAATCGGCGCCATTTATTCTCCCTCGACAGGTGAGTCGCAAATCAGCGAGTGTGATTCGGAGCCAGGGTAACGGGCTTCACGCGCGGGGGCGCAAGCACTTATAACTTGGGAAGGATCTGAGGATGGCCAGGACCACGTCCGCCACTCAACGGCGTAGCTTTGCCTTGGCGGGGGCAGTCTCGACGGGTCGCAAGCAACTTCTCAATCAGCTGATTATTCTAGGAAATGGCGAACTTCTCCGTGGAGTCTGTATCGCATTTGCTGCTTTTCTAACAATCACTGGAATGGCAGTTCCGCATGTTGGAACCGACGCGGTCGCCACGTTCCTCTTTCTCAGCGGAGCAGGGCTGGTCCTAATGGTTTTCCGCCGCTCATGGCAGCCGGGCTTTGTCTCTTTTGAAGTTGTCAAGTGTGCAGAGGCAGCACCATCCGTGCGGGCGGCACCTTCACTCGGACTTCCGCTGCCGCAAACTCTCACCGAACTCTTGCAGCGCTCAGAACCCCGCTCGAATACGATAGGCCTCGCATCTTGGGCCCACCTGACGAATCGCATGAGCCACGAACTCAGAACACCGCTCAATGCCGTCCTCGGTTTTTCAGAACTCATGTCGAGCGAAGCCTTTGGCCCGCTCGGTTCCGATCGCTACTCCGATTATGCCCGCTCCATCCACCAAAGCGGACGCACGCTGCTCAAATCGGCTGAAGACGCACTTGCCATCACGGCACTCTTAACTGCGCCCGAACGCAAAAGCCGCGCGGCCGTGGCGAATGTAAGCGCCGCGATCACGGACGCCGTTGCATTCCTATCGTGCGATCTCGCAAGCCGGGGCATCTCGGTTGACGTCAATTGCGACCCAGATCTCGAGATTAGCGCCGAGGCATCGACGGTCCGGCAGATCTTGATCAATCTCTTGTTCGAAGCCGCCGACCGCGCAGCCGAGGGGGCAACGATCAGCATTCGCGCCAAAGCGGCCGGTATCGAAGCCGAAATATCTATATCAATCGCGCCTGAATGTCAGAGCGCCAAGACGGGTGACGAAACCTTTTCGCTCCTTCTTGCCCGCACACTCATCGAACTGTCGGGCGCGCAGCTCATCGAGAACCACAGCGCTTCTGGCGGTTGGCTTCCTGCCGCGCGCTTTGCCCGCGTCGCGCAACACGATTTCTTTCTGGGAAGACAACTTCACTAAAGCGCCGGTGCTCACTCGGCGCCGGGTCCGCCCTCGCGCATACGCTCGCGCCAGCTACTGCGGCCGCCAAACCTCATCCCTTGTTTCTGGCGCCAGACTTTGAGTTTTTGGCGTTCCTCGGGATTGAGTTTGGCCGCAGTCTCGACCAAGGCATCCGATATGGCCACTCGCATGCGGGTCTGCGCTTCGATCATACGCGTCATGGCTGTCTTGAGCTTTTCCTTGTCGAACGGCTCCGTGCCGAGAACGTTATTGGTTTCTGTCCAACTGTCCTTTACGGCAGCGCGAATTGCCTTGATATTTTCGCGCTCAACGTCAATTGCAGATCGAACCTCGCCCTGACGGTCAGGCGCCAATTCGCGCACAAAACCCATCAATCCGTGTTCACGGCCCTGCCCATGACCGAAGTGCCGGCCGCCATGACGATGCGACCAGAAGGCCCCTGCTGCACTGCCGATGATCAAGAGATTGAGAGCCAATGAAGCAACAAGTGCCCATTTCAACCGCGCCGGCTTACCCGCCGCTACGTCACCTTTTTCACTCATCACAAGAGATCCTCATCAAACCCGGTATCCGCATCATCGCCAAGCGCAACGGTGTTGTTTCCCGCAGTCGCTTCAATGCCAGCGTCGAGGCCGGCAACAGTTGCAAGCTCACTAACGGCCGGTGCCATCTCAACACTTTGGCCGGCAATTATTCCCAGCACCAGCGAAGCCGCCAAAGCCATGCCGCTTAGCGCGCGGCGCATTGGCCAAACGGCGCTCTTAAAGACCGGCACATTGACCGTTGCAGCCAAGCGTGGCGTAGTCCGGCTCGCCGCCGCGATCCGGTCCGCCAGTGCCGTCAATCGCGCTTGATCAAGCACTGGCGCCCAATCAAGCAACCTGTCGAGCGCCTCGCCATCGGCAACGACACGGCGCGCATCGGCACTCTCGGCAATCAAGCCTGTGAGCGCGCGGCGCACCTCGAGCGGCCAGCGCGTTCGGTCCGCCCCGTAAATCTCCAGCGTCTCTTCTAAAAGCGCCATTCCAGTCTTGCTCGTGTTCGTCATCTCAATTGTCCATTCAATGGAGTTCAGTGCGCGCCATCGTTCATCAATGCCGTCCACTCGTGTTTCAGCGAAACCTTCAACTGCCGCCGCGCCCGCGCCAGTAGCGATTCAACGGCGTCGTCCGATATATCCATCACATGAGCTATTTCACTTTGGCTCATGCCTTCGAAATGAAAAAGCGTGAGTGCCAGGCGCTGGCGTTCTGGCAATTGCTTCAGCGCCCGATCGACACGCCCGCTCAGTTCCGCGTCTTCGATGACGTCGTGCTGGCTCGCTTCCACGCGTTGTTCCGGCACTTCATCTGTCACTGTCGTGCGTGCCCCGCTGCGCATTTTATCGATGCACAAATTGGAGACGACACGCCGCAACCAAGGCTTTACCCCGGCCGTACCGACGTCGAGCGACGTACCTAACCGCCACAACCGCAGAAACGCCTCCTGCGCCACATCTTCAGCTTCCGCGTCGTCACGCAGCATGCGCCGCGCGATTGCAGTCATGCTTGGCAGGTGGCGGCCAATAAGAACGCGAAACGCCGGTTCGTGTCCGGCAGCCGCCTCGGCGACAAGCGCGCGCTCGTCGAGACCGCCAACTGCCGGTCCACGCTCGCGTTCCGCACCCATCTCCGTTCTAGTCGCTGCCACGCCTGCCCTCGGCATTTCCTGCGCCGTTCGCCAAAAGTACTCTTGGAAAAATTCTCCGCCGGGACCCGGAAGTGTCTTTGGCCCATTGTTTTAATATGAGAACGCACAAGGCCAGAGAATTCCGTCGCAGCCCGGTCATGTTATTGAACGATCCGCTCAAACGCATTGAAAACGCTTGAAATGGCGGCTTTGACTTCGGCTTCCAAGCCCGTGAAGTCCGTGGCCCCTCCAGCCCTGGCCAGCAGCACTTTAAGCCCTCCGGGAGCCGTGTCTGGGTCAAAGGGGTGATCCAGGCTCAGCCGCAGGATTTGCGTCAAGTCATGCACCAGCCGTCCGGCGTGCGCCAACATCTTGGAGTCTGCTGCAGATATCAGTCCCGCGCCGGCTAACTTTCCCAGTGCCCCAAGCGTATTTTGATCTAGCACTTCTGGATGTGCCGCGGCATGAACAAGTTGCAGATGCTGCGCGATAAACTCCAGATCGACCAGGCCGCCCCGAACCTGCTTCAGATCCCAGATCCTGTCCGTTCCCTTTTCAGCCGCGATCCTGAGGCGCATGTCGCGCACGTCGGCGGCGATTTTCTTGGCGTCCCGCGCCATGACAAGCGTTGCTCTAATCGCAGCCTCGGCCCGCGCGCGCAGTCCGGAAGATCCGGCAATAACACGCGCGCGCGTCAGCGCCATATGTTCCCACGTCCATGCTTCGCTTGCCTGATATTGTTCAAAGCTCGACAACTTCGTCGCCACGGGACCTTTCTGACCCGATGGGCGCAAACGCATATCGACTTCGTACAGCGTGCCTTCCGCAGTCGGCGCGGAGAGAGCCGTAATCAGACGCTGGGTCAGCCGCGCGTAGTAATGACTGGGTGCCAGAGGCCGCGCGCCATCCGATTGCGTCGCACCTTCATCAGCATCGTAGAGCAAAATAAGATCGATATCGGACGACGCCGTCATTTCCCGGCCGCCGAGTTTACCCATCGCGACCACGACGGCTTCACCGCCGGGAACGCGCCCATGTTCCCTTTCAAGCTCCAGCGTTACTTCTGTCAGCAGTGCAGAGACCATCGCTTCACCAGCAAGCGCATATGCCGATCCCGCCTCAGCGGCCGCGATACTGCCGGTCAGAATTCGAACACCAATCAAAAACCCCTGTTCGCCCCCGGCAACGCGCGCGCGGTCCAGAATATCCTGCATGGGATCGACTGCGGACGCGCGCCGCGCGTCAGCGAATTCGGCGGTCAAAAGCCGGGTGATCTCACCGGCGTCCGTCACGGAAGCGAGCACTTGCGGATCGAGCACCGCATCGAGCAAGCGGCGGCGCTTTGACAATATGCGGGCTAATCGCGGCGCCGAACCCATGATGTCGGCCATTAGCCGCATCAGCGCTGGATTGGATTTGAGCAGCGAGAAGAGCTGCACGCCAGCCGGAAGCTCGGACAAAAACCGATCAAAACCTGCAATCGCCGCATCGGGATCAACCGTGTCGGCAAGTGCCGCAATCAGCATCGGCTGAACTTCTGTCAGCCGTTCCCGCGCACGCGGAGATCTAACGGCAGGTGTTCGCCCATGATGCCAACTGCGCACAATTGCCAGAACCTGATCGGGCTGGGAATAGCCAAGCTTGGTCAACTCCAAAAGCGTATTGGGATCGTCCGTCGCGCCCGCAAAAACCATGTTTGAGCCGGCGCGTGTCAGCTCGGGCGCGTCCTCGAATAGTCCCGCGTAGTACTGCTCGACGGTTTCAAGAACACGCACCAAATCTCGCGAAAACGTATCGGCGTCTTCATATCCTGAGAACCGCGCAACCCGCAACAAGCCTACTTCAGTCGCCGGCATGTCGTGCGTCTGTTCATCGTCGAGCATTTGTAGGCGATGTTCAAGGCGGCGCAGATACGTGTAGGCCTGTTCGAGTTCGGTAACGGCCGCCGCTTTAATCCACCCCCGTGCTTCAAGCGCCTTCAGCGCCGAAAGCGTATCGCGCACGCGTAGATCGCTCTGGCGTCCGCCCGCGATCAATTGTTGTGTTTGCGCAAAAAACTCAATCTCGCGTATACCGCCGCGGCCAAGTTTGACGTTTTGGCCAAGAACCGAAATGCCGCCCAAACCTTTGTGAGCATGGATCTGCCGCTTCATCGCGTGCACGTCCGCGATCGCTGCGTAGTCGAGATATTTGCGCCAGATGAACGGCACGAGATCAGCAAGAAATTCCTCCCCCGCTGCAATATCTCCCGCGCACACCCGCGCCTTGATCATCGCGGCGCGCTCCCAGTTCTGGCCGACTGTTTCATAATAGCCGTGTGCCGCAACCGTCGAGAGCGCGACTTGCGTAGCACCTGCGTCCGGGCGCAATCGCAAATCGGTGCGAAAAACGTAACCCTCCGGTGTGCGTTCCTCGAGGAGCGCCACAAGCTCGCGCGTCATGCGCACAAAAAACGATTGCAGGTCGCCTTGTCCCGTGAAGCGCGCGCGCTCCCGGTTAAAAAATATGATGAGGTCGATGTCGCTCGAATAATTGAGCTCAAAGGCCCCGTGCTTCCCCATGGCTAGCACAAAAAACCCGGACCCGGCTTCCGGTGCGTCAGCCTGCGGCCCATGCCACTGTCCGCTCGTGTTGGCTTTGCGAAACAAGTACCGCACGGCACTGGCGACGGCCGCATCGGCTGCTTCGGACAGGACGCGCGTGACCGTCATGACCGGCCAAACCCCGCCCGTATCGGCAAGCGCCGTCAGCAGCGCGATCGAATTCTTGAATTCCCGCAGGGCGCGCTTGGCGGCCGCACTATCGCCAGCCTTTGCCATCTCTGCGGCAAGCACGTCTCTTAATCTCGCACATTCGGTTTCAGGGTTTTCCGCAAGGCATCTGTGCAGCCGGCCTGGATCGCGCCGGATCAGCCCAGTGAGATACGGCGAACTTTCAAACACGCCACTCAGAAAATTGCGAACCGGCGCGCTTTGTAGCAATAACTCTAGGCACGGGCCGTTGCTGACCGTGCCAGCCTCATGTGCAAATTCTGCAAAGAGCGTTTCTCCACGCCCGCCCTTCGGCGCGACGGGCGCTTCCGTCAATCGTTCGACCAATGCCGCAGCGGCCCCGGTCATTGACTACCCTGCTCCTGCTATCGCTAGGGGCGCCGTGTGCGCCGCGCCGGATCGCATCACGATTTTTTCCGGCAGCACGACCGTTACCCGCAATCCGGGTTGATTATCTTCGAGCTTCAATTCTCCTCCATGCAGCCGGGCAACGGCAGCAACAAGCGATAGTCCCAATCCAGTCCCAGGCTTGGTGCGGCTTTCTTCAAGACGAACAAACCTTTTCAGCACACGCTGCCTATCGTTCTCCGAAATACCCGGTCCGCGATCGGCCACAGAAATGAAGGCGCCGCCTTCCGTACCCGGTCCAGGCCCCGCACTTACTGAAATCGAACTGCCGCAACCCTGCCCTTGCGAATATTTTATCGCGTTATCGATCAGGTTCGCCACCACTTGCCCAATCAATTGCCTGTTCGCGCGCACCAGCGGCCCCTGCCCAACATCGACAGCAAGGGCAAACCCGCTCTCTTCTGCGGCTGGAATATAGAGTTCGCTGACATCCTCGACCATGCGCGAAAGATCGAACTGTTCGAGGCTTTCCTCTAGAGGCGCTGCCTCGAGCCGAGCGATGAGCAACAATGAATTGAATGTCTTGATCAGATCGTCGGCCTTCTCAATCGTGCGTTCGAGTCCCTCGCGATAGGCGTCTTCTCCGCGCGTATCCCGGAGCGCCGCTTCGGCCGAGTTTCTGAGACGGGTCAGCGGCGTTTTCAGATCGTGCGCAATGTTATCGGAGACTTCGCGCAAACTCACCATCAATCCTTCGATACGATCCAGCATATCATTGAGGTTGCGGGCCAAATCGTCGAGTTCCCCGCCAGACCCATCGATTGGTATCCGGCGCGAGAGATTACCGGCAATGATCGACTGGCTGGTTTGATTGATGACGTCCATGCGGTTGAGGATCATGCGGCTGATCGCCAGGCCGCCCAGCAATCCCAAAATAGACAACGCCCCAAAGCCGATCAGTGAGACGTTCCGAACCGTCTCGGCGAACTGGCGCTGATCTTCAATATCGCGGCCAATCAGCAGCCGAAGCCCCGCTCCGGTTTCAACAGGAATAGCGACCGCAAGGCGCTCTGCCGCGTCACTGCCGCGATCGGGTTTGTAGCGAAAGACACCGCCGTCGCTGCTGCCGGCAAGTTCTGGCGGCACGCGGTTCAAATTTCCAGCTATCTTCGCGCCTGTTCCGTCTGCAAGAAAATAAAGAGCGGGACCTTCAGGCCTGCTCCGTGCCGCAATCGCGGCCGAAAGCGCTTCGCGGCCAGACACTGCTTCCACCTGAAGCACGTCGCTTTCTGCTCTCAATACGGTCAACACCTGCCCTGTCAGCACCTTGTTCGTCTGCCAGAACAGGACGCCCGCCAGCATCGCGGCCAGCACCAGAAAAAGCGCAACTGCCATCACAGCGAGGCTGAACGCGCTCGTTGAAAAGACCTTGGCGAGGCGTTCAAACAGGGCCGTCACGGACCGTATATCCCGCCCCGCGCACGGTGTGCAGCAAAGGCTTATCGAAACTCTTGTCTATTTTCGAACGCAGGCGAGAGATGTGGACATCGATGACGTTTGTTTGCGGATCGAAGTGGTAGTCCCAAACATGCTCGAGCAGCATGGTGCGCGTCACAACCTGCCCCGCGTGCTGCATGAGATATTCGAGCAATCTGTATTCGCGCGGCTGAAGCAGAATTTGCTCGCCCCCGCGCATCACCCTGTGCGAGAGACGGTCGAGCACCAGATCGCCGACGACGTAGCGCGTCTGCTGTTCTTCGGGCACCGCCCTTCGTCCCAGCGCTTCGACGCGCGCGAGCAACTCGGAATATGCGTAGGGCTTGGTCAGATAATCGTCACCGCCAGCGCGCAAGCCCTTCACCCGGTCGTCGACTTCGCCAAGCGCCGAGAGAATGAGAACTGGAGTGTGGTTGCCTTTTGTACGCAACGTCTTGATGACAGAGAGGCCATCCAATCGCGGAAGCATGCGATCGACGATCAACACGTCATAGGCACCTTCTTCCGCCAGCGACAATCCGCTTTCTCCGTCGCCCGCCAGATCAGCCGTGTGCCCGTTCTCTTTCAGCGACTTCTGCAGAAACTGCGCCGTCTCTTTGTCGTCTTCGATCACCAGAACGCGCATGCCTTGGCCGCCCATCATTCTCTATTTGGTCACAGATTCTCATCGATACAGACACTATGTAACGTTCCCGGCTCGAAACGTCGAGGCGGCCCCGCCCGTTTTCAGGGTGAAGCCGCCTCCCAACTTACCAAACCTCAACCAAACGCTGCCAGGTCTCAGCCCTTTTTGTCTTTGAGCTGGACCGCAACGAAGCGCTTCTGGTCGCCGGACTTGACGTGCAGGAGCACGGCAGAACGCTTCATCTCCTGGGCTTTCTTGACGCCCGAGACGACGTCGTCAGGCTGAGCCACCGTTTGCCCCGAGACTTCCAGGATGATGTCGCCGGCCTTGAGGCCCTTTTCAGCGGCATCGGAACCTGAATCGACTTCGGCAATCACGACACCATCTTTCGGGCTGCCATTACGTGCCGGCATCAAGGTCAGGCCGAGCTGGCTCAGTTCCATCTGATCTTTCGCCGGCTTGTCTTCGCTCTCCGCTGGCTTCATTGGATCGCCCGAATTCGGAAACAGGCCGAGCTTTACTTTGACGGTCTGTTCGCCGCTGTTGCGCCAAACCTTCACATCAACAGTTGTATCCGGCGAGAACTCCGCAATCTTGCGCGCCAGATCGCGACTGTCGGCGATTTTATCGGCGTTGATCTGCAGGATCGTATCTTGGGTCTTGAGACCAGCCGCAGCCGCTGGCCCATTTGCCGTCACTTCACTGACAAGCGCACCCTTGGCTTCCGTTAGGCCGAGACTCGCTGCCGTGTCGTCATCGACGTTCTGGATTTTGACGCCAAGCCAACCGCGGCTCACCGTGCCGCCAGCCCTCAACTGCTCGACGACGTCCTTGACGGTCTTGGCGGGAACCGCAAATGCGATGCCTACATTTCCGCCTGATGGGCTATAGATCGCCGTGTTGACGCCAATGACTTCGCCATCAAGGCCAAACGTCGGACCACCCGAGTTGCCGCGGTTCACTGCCGCGTCGATCTGCAGGTAGTCGTAGGGCCCCGAGCCGATGTCACGTGCAAGAGCCGACACGATGCCGGCCGTCACCGTTCCGCCGAGACCAAACGGATTGCCGACGGCAAGTGCCCAATCGCCAACGCGCGGCGCTTTATCCGAAAGTTTCACAGCTGGGAACGTCTTGCTGCTCTGAATTTTCAGCAGCGCGATGTCGGTGCGCTGGTCGGTGCCGATCAGTTTGGCTTCGAACTTCTCGTTCTCATCGAACGACACCTGAATCTTGGTTGCGCCGTCGATGACGTGATTATTGGTCACGACATAACCATCGGACGAAATCACGAACCCAGAACCCTGGCCTTGTGATGGACGCTGCTTGGCGCCGCCTTCACCTTGGCCGAAATCCTTCGGCAAGTTCTTGAAGAAGTCGTGCAACGGGTGATCTTCGGGAAGTTCGGGGATCGCCATGCCGCCGCGGCCCTTACCTGGACCATTGCCTTGACCACCGCCGGGCGCATTGTCGGCCACTTTAGCCGCGCCGCCATCGTTGACCACCGAAACCGAGACAACCGACGGCTTAACCTTATCGACGAGATCGGCAAACGACATTGGAGCCTGGCCATAAGGCGTGGTGATAGTGGCTCCGGCTTTCGTCTCGGCGCGCGCCGAGGTTAAGAAATCCGTCCCAATGAGACCCATTGCGCCAATCGCGGCGAGTGCCGCAACGCCGGAAACTCCGGCCATCACGAGCCGCTGCGGCGCTGACCCGGAAACTGGCCCGGTATTTGCTCCCTGACTTTTGGTCAAGGCCGAAGAACGAGGCGAAAAGAGCATTCAAAACCTCCAGCTCTGTAAAGGCACATCTAGCCTTGGTTGATGGGGGTAACGGAACTCGGATTACCGCAGCATTTCGGCGGCCTTAACTGTTGGTAATGTCGGCCGCTCATTTCGTCATGGCGCGCCGCCCGGCTGGGGTTCACCCGTGACAAGATTTTTGCGTTCCGCGTCCAAGTTCCGCGCTGTTGTAAACGCCGCCATCTTCTTGGCTGCCATCCCCGCAACAGCAGCGTTCATTGCAGATTGTGCTGCAGCGCAGCCGTCTGGCCTTGCA
>JAYSVT010000291.1:0-3674 GCA_043718455.1 Hyphomicrobium sp. | reverse complement strand
CTGTTGAAGCTGGAGAACGGCTCGGGTTCTTGCCGGGCGACATGCGCGACAAGGTCGATCCGTATTTGCGCCCTCTCTACGACGCCCTTTACGATGTGCTGCCGCCCGAAAAGGTCGAGCGCGATCTCGAAACCGGCATTATCGAAATTGCGCCGCTGGCCTTCATGCGCGGACGTACGCTGGCCAACGCTTTCGTTATTCTTGACGAAGCGCAGAATACGACGTCGATGCAGATGAAAATGTTTCTGACACGCATCGGCGAAGGTTCGAAAATGATCGTGACTGGCGATCCGACACAGATCGATTTGCCGCCCGGTATCAAGTCGGGTCTGGACGAAGCGGTGGCCCTGCTTGATGGCGTCAGCGGCATTGAGGCAGTTAGATTCACGGGCGCTGACGTCGTCCGCCGCGATCTGGTCGCTAAAATCGTCGCAGCCTACGAGAAGGCGAAGTAGATCCCGCCATGCCCCAGCGACGACCCGAGTCACGAAATGTCTGAGCGAAGCAATCGCAAGAGACCGCAACTCACCGCTGAGGTGGTGGAGGATTCGGGAGATTGGTCGTGGGTAGACGATATAGAAGCGCTAGCAGGCGCCACAGCTGCAGAAGTGGTAACGGAGCCTGGACTTAAACTGCAGCAAAGCGCCGTCTCGATCGTTCTCTCGTCGGACGCAAGTGTTGCCGTGCTGAATGGGCGCTACCGCAAAAAGCCAAAGCCAACTAATGTGCTGTCTTTCCCGCCGGGCCCTGGATCGCCCGAGGGCTATATCGGTGATATCGTACTCGCGACAGAAACAATCCTGCGCGAGGCCGAAGAACAGGATATTCCGCGAGAACATCATTTGCAGCACCTCATCGTTCACGGGCTCCTGCACCTGCTCGGCCAAGATCACGAGACAGACGCTGAAGCAGAACGCATGGAATCCCTCGAAATAAACATATTGCAGCGCCTCGGCGTCGCAAATCCCTACACGGGCGCCCTTGAGCGCGATAAAAGACAGTGAGTGGGTCAGTCGCACGTCCAAGTGCCCTCAATGATGCGACCCAAAAAGAAAAGACAATGACCGACCAATCCAACGACAAGTCCGGCAATGACGTCATTCCCGAGGATCAGCGTTTAAGCGGCGCGCAAGGCTGGATGCAGGTGCTGCGTGCGAAGCTCGGCCTAACCGGGCCGCCGACGTTGCGCGATACCCTTGAGGGTGTGCTTAAAACTCCGGATACCAATACCGCGTTCTCAGACGCTGAACGCGGAATGCTGTCGCGGTTGCTTCGTTTTGGTGCCAGCCGCGTCGTCGATATCATGGTGCCGCGCGCCGATATCACCGCACTCGACGAAAACGAAAGCCTCGCTGAGTTACTCCACACGTTCAATGAAGCCGGCGTCTCACGCATTCCTATTTTCCGCGAAACGCTCGACGATCCGCGCGGCATGATTCACGTCAAGGATCTGTTCCGTTGGTTCTTGTCCGAGACAACGGGCTCTGAAATGAATTCACCAGGAGCTGCTGGCGGCGCGGGAGAAGCCGCACGCGCGCCACTTAGGCTTGAACTCTCGCGCATCGACCTTGAGCGTCCGATTACAACGGCCAGAATTCGCCGTCAGGTTCTGTATGTGCCGCCGTCCATGCCTGCCGCCGATCTGCTTATCCGCATGCAGTCGTCGCGCATTCACATGGCGCTTGTTGTTGACGAATATGGCGGCACGGACGGCCTTGTGACCATTGAAGATCTTGTCGAACAGATCGTTGGCGACATCGAGGATGAGCACGACGAGGCCGAAGAAACCAATATTGCGAACGATCCCAAGCAGGGGCTTATCGCCTCGGCGCGCACGCCAATATCCGAGCTCGAAGAACATCTAAACGTCAAGCTTTCGCCAGACGGCGAAGAGTCGGATGTCGATACGCTTGGCGGTTTGGTCTTCTCATTGCTCGGCCGGGTTCCAGCGCGCGGCGAACTCATTCATCACACAAGCGGCCTTGAATTCGAGGTTCTAGATGCCGATCCGCGCCGTGTGAAGAAGCTCAAGATTCATATGTCGCGTTCGTTGCCGACGCCTCCAAAGCCGGCGTCTGAGCCAGTAAAAATTTGATCATGGCGATTGACTCGCTCCAACGAACCTTGATGCGGGCGGAAGCGAGTATTACCGGGCTTCAAGGCAAGCGCCGCTATCTCGTTGCGTTTTTCGCTGGTGCCGTCTCCGTCCTCGCGTTCGCGCCAGTGTTTTTCTTTCCTGTACTGTTTTTCACGTTGCCGGTTCTTGTTTGGCTGATCGATGGCAGCGATGGACCGCGCAGTGCAGCACTCGCCGGATGGGCATTTGGCTTTGGATACTTCCTCGCCAATCTCTTTTGGATCGGAGAAGCGTTTCTGGTCGAAGCAGAAAAATTCGCCTGGCTTATGCCGTTTGCCGTCATGATTTTGCCGGCGGGCTTAGCGTTGTTTTGGGCTTGTGCTGCGGCCGTTGCGCGCTCTTTCTGGCGGCCCGGTGCAAGCCGCGTTCTGGTGCTCGCAATTACGATCACAATTGCCGAGTGGCTGCGTGGTCATGTCCTGACCGGCTTGCCGTGGAACGTGCTGGGTTATGCACTCACCTACCCGCTTGAACTCATGCAAAGCGCGGCGTTGATGGGTGTTTACAATTTGTCACTTGTTGCAGCCGTTGTTTTTTCAGCCCCGCTCGTCGTCGCCGCTGAAGCAGATAGCGCGCGGCAGCGCCCGGCGCTTATTAAAGCTCTATTGATCGCAACGCTTCCCATTGCCTGCTTAGCGGCATTTGGTTCGTGGCGGCTTTCTGCGTCGCCACCCGAGTACGTAACAGGCGTAATGTTGCGCATTGTGCAGCCGAGCGTGCCGCAGCGGGAAAAATGGCAGCCGCAAAAGCAGAGCGCGATTTTCTCTGAGCACTTGGACATGTCAGCCGTTGGGCCGGATGGCAAAAAAGATAATCTGGCTGGCATCACACATGTGATCTGGCCCGAGGCTGCTATGCCGTTTTTGCCGCTTGAGCATCCCGAGGCGCTGGCGGCGATTGGCGCCATGCTTCCAGATGGTGCCGTGCTGGTGACAGGTGCTCTGCGCCGCGAAAAAGGTCCGGGCAGCGAACAGAAAGGCTTCAACAGCTTGATGGCATTCGGCGACAAGGGTCAGCTCATTGCCACGTACGACAAGGCGCATCTCGTGCCCTTTGGCGAATATCTGCCGTTCAACGCGGTGCTGGGCGCCATTGGGCTCGAGAAGCTGACCAAGGGTCTTGGCTCATTTGCTGCAGGACCAACGTCGCGCCCGCTGCTCAACATTCCGGGGTTGCCGCCGGTCGCCGGGCTGATTTGCTATGAAGTGCTCTTTCCAGGTCATGTGATTGACCGCGCGCTAAGGCCTGGAGCGATTATCAACGTGACGAATGATGGGTGGTTTGGCGACACGACCGGGCCGCGCCAGCATTTCCATCAAACCAGGGTCCGGGCCGTCGAAGAGGGCTTGCCTATTGTCCGGGTCGCCAATAACGGCATCTCGGCGGTCATTGATCCGTATGGCAGGGTCGCGGATTCCCTAGGATTGAATGTCAAAGGCGTTGCAGATTCATCTCTTCCCAAAGCAGCCGGGCCCACACCATTCGTGCATTTTGGGGACCTTGTACTCGCTATGCTTCTAGGGTTGGCTCTGCTCGC
>JAYSVT010000030.1:0-2773 GCA_043718455.1 Hyphomicrobium sp. | reverse complement strand
GACGAGCGAGTCTATGTGCTTGATCCGTGCTGCGGCACGGGCGGCTTCATCAATGCCGTGCTGCGTCGCATCCGTGCCAATCTCGAACATCACGGGCTGGGCGACGCGCTGGCCGACCGGCTGCGTAATGCCGCGCGCAACCGCGTGTTCGGGTTTGAGATCATGCCAGCACCCTTTGTTGTTGCGCATATGCAAGCCGGGATGACATTGGCGAACATGGATGCGCCGCTTGCGGAAGACACGCGGCCCGCGATTTACCTGACCAACGCACTAACGGGCTGGGAGCCGCACACCAACAAGCCGCTGCCCTTCCCGGAACTTGAAGCGGAACGCGCCTCTGCCGATGCGGTCAAGCAGGCAACGCCCATCCTAGTGATCCTCGGCAACCCGCCCTACGACGGCTATGCGGGGATTGCCGACAACGCCGAAGAACGCGCGCTGACGGACGAATATCGCAAGGTCAAAAAGGTCGTCCCGCCTCAAGGACAAGGGCTGAACGAGCTTTACGTCCGCTTCTTCCGCATGGCCGAACGGCGCATTGCCGATAAAACCGGGGAAGGCATAATCTCCTTTATCTCAAATTATGGCTGGCTGGACAGCCTGAGTTGCCCCGGTATGCGCGAACGCTATCTGGAGACGTTCGACAGCATCGCGATTGATTGCCTCAACGGGGACAAGTTCAAGACGGGCAAAAAAACGCCAGAAGGGCTGCCGGACCCTTCGATCTTTTCGACCCCCGCGAACCGCGAGGGAATCAAGGTTGGAACAGCGATTACGACGCTGGTGCGCAAAAAGGATCACAAGCCTTCCGAAACAGTAGCATTCCGGCATTTGTGGGGATCGTCGAAACGCGAGACACTCGCGGCGACCGCTGAAGCGGACCCAACAACGCTGTATGAACACCTAACCCCATCTCTGCCGCTCCGCCTGCAATTCATGCCCGCCAATGTCGGCGCGGGCTATTTCGAATGGCCGCGTTTGACGGAATTGCTGCCGGTCAGCTTTGCGGGCGTGAAAACGAGCCGCGACGAATTCCTCATCGACGTTGATCGCGCCGCGTTGGAAAAGCGCATCGAGCAATATTTTGACCTCAAAGTTTCGGATGCGGATTTAACGAGAGCCTTCCCCGCATTGATGAACAGTTCGGCTCGATACAATCCGGCAGACACCCGAAAATCGCTAATGGGACGAAAACATGCGCTCGGCGATATCGTCCGCTATGCGTATCGTCCTTTTGACGTGCGATGGGCATATTGGGATCCCGACACGAAGCTGATCGACGAAAAACGTCCTGAGTTTTTCGGTAACACAGGCTTTGACAACCGTTTTCTCACGGCTGGCGAGCGCAACAGGATGGGCATCTTTTACAAGCCGCAATCCGTCAGCGTGCTTGGCGACCATCATCTAGTCGAGAGCAACGTCGCGATCTTTCCAGCGACGGTCCGCCAGGACAGCCAGAACCTCGAACCGAATGTTGCGAAATCAATCAAGATAGCCTTAGCTGACCGGGGCGTTTCAAGTGCCCAGCTCTTTGACCACATTCTTGCAACACTGAATGCGCCAACTTACGAAATCGGCTACATTGACGCGTTGAGAATTGATTGGCCGCGCATTCCGTTTCCCGATGATCTTCAGGTTTTCATCTCTTCTGCCGAATTAGGTGCTGCGCTTTCGGCGTTGCTCGATGCTGAAATCGACGTTGATGGCGTTACCCGTGGATCGCTGCTTGCGGGTCTTTCAGCGGTCGCAACGCCTCGCGGCAAATCATTCGAGGTGACAGCCGGGTGGGGCTACAGCCAGCGTCGTGATAATGGAACTCGGCTTGTCATGCCCGGTGGCGGTAAAACCACCGTGCGCAAGTGGACCGATGCCGAAAATAATGCGCTGTCGCAAATGGCAGAGCGGCAAGGTCTCGACCTCAAAACGCTACTCGGTCTCATCGGCGAGCAGGCCGTGGACGTTCACATCAACGAAGATGCCAAGTGGGAGGGCGTGCCTGCCAAGGTGTGGGATTACACGCTTGGCGGATATCAGGTGCTCAAGAAGTGGCTGTCTTATCGCGAAGCCGACGTTCTCGGTCGCGCGCTGACGGGCGAAGAGGCGCTCCACTTCGCCAAAACCGCGCGCCGCATCACCGAAATCCTGTGCATGGGTCCAGCCCTTGATGCCGCCCACGGCAAGGCGCGTGATTGCGCCGTGCCGTGGGTGGACGGCAAACCTGCCGATACTTTAGACTGAAAGCCAAGTCGTTTATGCCAATTTTCACTACCAGCAACGTCCCAATCCTCTCGCTGATTGAGGATATCGACATGGGCAAGATCGGGCTTCCGGAATTGCAGCGTCCGTTTGTGTGGCCCAACAAAAATGTGCGCGACCTATTTGACTCGCTCTACCGTGGTTATCCCGCAGGCTTCCTTCTGTTCTGGAAGACGGGGAGCGAAGGCGGCCTGAAGAACATTGGCACTGGCAAAAAACAGTCCGCACCCGAACTGGCGATTGTGGACGGCCAACAGCGGCTCACCTCGCTTTATGCGGTCATCAAGGGCGCAGAAGTGCTGCGGGCCAACTTCAAGAAGGAACGCATCCAGATTGCGTTCAATCCGCTTTCTGGCCGTTTCGATGTTGCCGATGCGGCCATCAAAAAGGATCGCGCGTTCATTCCGGACATTTCCGCGTTGTGGGCAGACGATTTCAAGGCCAGCGCATTTCGCAAGGCGTTCATCAAGCAACTCAAGGAAATCCGTGAGCTTACCGAGGAGGACGAAGAGCGTAT
>JAYSVT010000290.1:0-3693 GCA_043718455.1 Hyphomicrobium sp. | reverse complement strand
CGGGCGACAAGTATTCGGCGCTCGAAGAAGCCGGACGGCTCGATGTCGACAAGCAGCGCAGCGTCGCCCGCGATATCGGCAAACCTTTCGATCCCGGCCCGGTCAGCGACCTGTCGTTGGCGAATGACAGGCCGCCGCCGACCCGCGAGGCCGACAGGCCGCGCGCGGCGCGAGATACGCCGGTGCAGGCGGTGCCAACTCCGGAGAAATCGAAAGGGCTCGAGCTTTGATCCGCGCGGATGACCAACTCGCGGAAGCGAATGGCGGCGAGTACTTGGACGACAGCTCGAGCGAAGAGAGGGGGCGCGCGCCGACCCACGCACGACAAGAAGTCCCGCCGCTCTTCAGCGTACCAGCTGCGCATCTATGCTCAGCTTTGACGCCTGTTTGAGCGCCCAAGCTTGTCCGATAAGGGCGCTTCCGACTTGCAAACGTGTCCCAACGGCCCGATCGACTCGAGGCCAAGCTGGAGGAAAAATGGGGTCAGCTCACCCCCAACTCCCCTCAGCCTCAGGTCGTCCTGTAGGAGCCTTCGAAGGCGAGCTCGGCGAGGGAAATTCGATCGCTGGGTTGTTCTCTTGCCTGCAGAACTTCCGGAAGCGACTCTTTGTCGCCGAGCTTGCCGACAGCGTACGCGGCCTCGACGCGAAAATCCTCCGGGATGCTGAGTTCTGCCGCTGCTCGCTCCATATCCAGCCCTTGCATGCCATGGACGAACCAGCCCATCAGGCTCGCTTGCAGTGCGAAATATGCCGACGCAGCCCCCGCGTCGAGGCTGTGTGTGTAGGATGGTACCGTCTGCTCGCTTCCAGGTAGAACCATAGTTTTTCGCGAAACGAGGATCACCAGCGCCGACGCATTTTTTGCCCAAATCTGATTGAAGGGGACGAGAAGATCGACGAACCTGGTCCAGTCGGCTGTCCCATTCCGCGCATAGATGAAGCGCCATGGCTGCGCATTATACGACGATGCGGCCCAGCGGCCGGCCTCGATCATCGTCAGGAGGTCCGACTCCTCGATCGAGACGTCCGCGAAGGCTCGCGGCGACCAGCGATTGAGAAACATTGGATGGATAGGATATTCAGATGTGCGTGAATTGTCGGTCGTCATTTTCGCCTCGGTTCAATGGATGGTTGGGGAGTTTGTAAAACATTGGGCAAGGCCCCGCCCAAACTTGGGGTCTTGCATATGCGGAGGAGCAGGTCCGATGGCAATCGACGAAGTCCAGCGGAAAAGGTGGAGCGTTCGTACCCGTCATTGAACTTCGTGCTGCCAACAAGTTGCCAAGCAGGCCCCGATCACCCGCGCGCGGCCAATCGGGGCGTCGGGCGCTAATATACATCCTCTCTGGATTGGGTTGCCTCTTTTGTGCTTTCGACGCGCGACAGAGCGCGAGCCGAAAGGGCAAAGTGCAATGCGGCCATCAAGTTCACGATGGTAACGCACGACAACGCTAATCGCAGGCTACTGTCGCCAAGCATTGGACGAAAAGCGTCACTAATTGCGCCGACGAAGAGGGGACCCAGACTCGATCCGATCAGGCTGATGGCAATCGCGAGGACGCTGGACGCGGTTGCTCGCGCGGTGGGCCCGGCAACCTGGTGAGCGACCCCAAATACGATCGGTATGTAAAACTGTATTGCCAAGGCCATGGGGATGAAGGCCAGGAGGCAAAGCCATCCGTTAGGCGCTAGCCAGGCCAAAGCGCTTGGAGTAGCGATCATGAATGCCCCAGCGCAGATCCACAGGCTCGTCGATCTGCGTCGCGCCCGGTCGAAGATTACCCCACCCGCGACAGTGCCGACAATTCCAGTGAGACCAACGACAAGCCCGAGGCCAAGGCCGGCCTGGGTGGTGGTGAACCCATGAACCCGCATCAACAAGGGCGCGGCGAACGCGAGTGTGCCGAAAATCCCCATGCCTGCAAAGCATAGCGCGGCAAACATATGGCGAAACGCGCGGCTGCTTGCCAGACGGCGAAATGCGCCCGGCTCGCCTGGATCAACCACAGCAGGCCGTTCCACGCGAGCGTCGGGAAGAAGGAAAGCGCAGACCGCGGCCAAAAGCAAACCCACACACCCCGCCGCCACCATCGACAGGCGCCAGCCGACGAGATCGTTGAGCAAACCACCAAGGGCCATTCCCGCCATTACGCCGAGCGGCGTGCCGAGTGAAAAAAGGCCAAGCGCGCGCCCGCGACGTTCCGGCGGAACGGCTGCGCCAATCATGGCGTGGGAACTCGGCAGGGCGGCCGCTTCGCCAGCAGCGACCCCGAGCCGCGCAACGGCCAACTGGATGCCGCTCATGGCCGCGCCTCCAGCCATCGTCAGCGCGCTCCAGGCCATCAGCGCGCCGGTCAGGATCCACTTTGGCGATCCGCGATCGGCGAGGCGAGCCATCGGAATGGCAGTTATCGAGTAGATCACGCCGAACGCCAGGCCGTTGATAAGACCGAGCTCTGTGTCGCTAAGTTTCAAGTCTCGACGCAGCGACTCCGCCAAGATGAACGGCAACTGCCGATCGATCTGATTCAGGATGTTGACGAGAAGGAGCAGGCCTAACAGGACCCGTCCATTCGTCGCCGGCCTCCGGGCTCGCTTCCCCGGACCATCCGAAAAACTTGGGTAGTCGCCCCCATCATTCGGCGCCCTGACGACGCCCGCAGCAGGAGTCGGCCCTTCCCCCGGCAAAGGCATGCAGTGCTCCCATGTTTTTTTGTCAGCCTGACGAAAGCAGATGCAGCGACTTGGCCCTCTCGTCAATCCTTTCGTGTTGAGGATCCATGCGAGCACGCGAGCCATTCCGGGATCGACGTGCGAAAGTCAGCTTGACACGGTTAACACATAAGTAAACAACTAGAAAAGCTTAAGGTTGGCGATGCCGTTAACTTTGATTTAAAAGCAGAAGCATCAGAAGAAAAACCTGACATGCCTGCGCAATATTGGATTGAGCGTATTGAGAAAGCTGCTGCTATGCAAGACGGCGCAAAAGGAGCAAAACCTTGATCGCTCAGCTTATTAGATGGTCAGCCAATAATCGCTTATTGGTGTTGCTAGCAACATTAATGTTAGTGGTTTGGGGCGTGTTTGCTATGCTTAAAACACCGCTAGATGCGATTCCAGATTTATCCGATACGCAGGTGATTATCCGCACCCAATGGGCTGGGCAAGCGCCGCAGATTGTCGAAAATCAGCTTACTTATCCGCTCACTACCACTATGCTGTCAGTGCCTGGCGTTAAAACTGTACGTGGCTATTCGTTTTTTGGTGATTCTTTTGTTTATATTTTATTTAACGATGGCACAGATCAATATTGGGCACGTTCGCGTGTGCTGGAATATTTAAGTCAAATATCCTCAAAGCTACCAAAAGGAGCAAGCCCAAGCCTAGGGCCAGATGCAACGGGCGTGGGTTGGGTGTATGAATATGCGCTGGTGGATCGCAGTGGTAAGCACGATTTAGGTGAGTTGCGCGCTTTACAAGATTGGTTTCTCAAATTCGAGCTGAAAACTATTCCTGGTGTGGCAGAGGTCGCTACGCTGGGCGGTATGGTGCGCCAATATCAAGTGCAAGTTGACCCAGACAAACTGCGCAATTACCGCATGCCCTTATCAAAAGTCGTGTCGGCGATTCAGTCTGCCAACCAAGAAACTGGCGGTGCAGTCATAGAAACTGCCGAAGCCGAATACATGGT
>JAYSVT010000289.1:0-3697 GCA_043718455.1 Hyphomicrobium sp. | reverse complement strand
GCGATCTCACTTCGACTGCCGTTGACCGTAACCTTACTTGGGGAGAGGTAACGCGAAGGTAACGCATATAATCGCTTTGCTCAAAACCACCTCAGCGGTGGCCTGGTGTCGGGTCGCGAAACAAAGTTTCCAACCTACCGGATGCTCCCATTGTTGGAGGAGCACGTGTTAGTTGGCACGGTGAGCCGGACCTTGAACTGCCGGCGCAGTACCGACGAACAATGGGTCCTACACGACTTCAGAGCGAGAAGCGATGCTTATTTTGCAAGTATCGGGCTTCGGGTCACGCTGGCAGTTGTTTTTGAAAACGTGGGCAATGAAATTTAAGGCGCCCTCGATTAAAGCGAGTACCCGCCTAGCTCAGCCATCACGATCTCCCGATATTGGCCAAGCGGAGGGTCAATGTCGTGCAGATCACAATCCCGCCACGTTTCAGTTGCCAATCAGGTCGCCAAAGGGTATCCAGTCCTTGCCGTCGAAACGAAGCATCTGAAAATGCTCGATGGGCTGGTAATCGGTTGGGCTCGTGGTCACCCTCACGCCAGGCGAAAGCATAGGAAATTCTACGTTTTTCATACTCATCGCATGGCCCATCACATTGTGGCGGGTGAGATCATCGCCGCACCGGCGCAACACATACTCCAGCGCCTGAGCGACTTGGTAGCCGTAGTTCGCAATGCCATCGTTCGGATCGCCGTCGTAGTATCGCTTCGCCCAGGCGAAGTATTCCTGCATGGCGGGATCATTCTTCCACAGTGGATCTTCGGGCGCCTTGGCGTAATACGCGCTGATAAGGCCGATCGCTCGTTCAAGACCCGCTGGCTCAAGAATGCCTTTGATCGAGGTGCTGGGCACACCCGTGTAATGAACCGGATGCCAGCCAATGTCGTATATCTTGCGGATCGCCTGTGAGGCATGCCGTCCGCCCATTGCGCTGAAAAGAGTGTCCGCACCGGAAGCCTTGAGTGTCACGATCTGAGAATCGACCGTGGGATCGGTGAGTTCGTAGCTAGCTTCGGCGACGATCATTTTTGCTGCCTTGCCATTTAAGCCTTCTTTGAGACCCTTCAAGTAATCGCGTCCGTAGTCGTCGTTGAGATAAAGGACTGCAATCTTCGCGCTGGGACGCGTCTTGAGAATATGCTGCGCATAGACCTTTGCCTCTAGCCGATAGAGAGGCATCCAGCCCATCGTCCAGGGGTAATTCCGGTAGTCGCCCCATGCGCTATCGCCGCCCGAGACGAATAAATGCGGAACTTTTTGCGCGTTAAGGTATTTCCGCACTGCCATGTTGGGTGTGGTCCCGACCGAACTGAAAATCAACAATACTTGTTCGAGCTCGACGAGCCTGCGCACATGCTCCACTGTTTTGGCCGGGTTATAACCGTCGTCAAGGCTAATGAGCTTGATCTTGCGGCCATTGATTCCGCCCCCGGCATTCACCTTTGCAAAGTATGCTAGTTGAGCCTTGCCGATGGCACCATAGACCGATAGCGGCCCGCTGTAGGGCATGGTCTGGCCGATTTTGATCTCCGTATCGGTCACGCCAGGGCCGTAGCGCTTTTCCGCGAGCGCCGATCCCAAAGATGCGAGGCACAAAAGCGGCGCGACTAGGCCGGTAATCATCCTTGAGTTTCGCATAGCGGGTCCCCTTAGGTTATTTCCCACGAGATGAACGTGGCGTCACTGGTGGCCAAATTACTTCGCAAGAGGTAACACGGAGGTAACTCAATGCCGGAACCACGGGAAGCCTCCTGGAGTCTGCCAAGCCGCCATATCAAACGAGATTGCCGCCCCGAGTCCAAGGGGTCACAGTGACGGAAAGAGCTTGAAATCGCACCAAAAATATTGCCGCCTCATCGACTAGCTGTGCCAACAGGCACTAACGTCATTGCGAAGTCCCGGCACGAATTGATTGGTAGATTGCCCGAATCTCCGCTGACGGTTCCATGCCCAGATTCGCCTTCATCATCGACTTGCAGCGCTCAAACGCTCGGGCGGCTTCCAGTAGGCGGTTGGAGCGTTTGAGGCACAACATGAGTTTCAAATAGATTACGTCGGCGGACGGAGCGGCCTCAAGAGCGCGCTCATACAATCGAATCGCACGGTCGGAATCTCCGCTCGATTCGAATGCTGCGCCGGCCCGTTCGACCCACTGCAAGAATTTGGCCCGAAGTCTTTGCCGCGGGGACGAGATCCATACTTGCGATTCATTCGCCATAAGCGGTCCTCGGTAAAGCCGCATTGCTCGATCGGTGGCGTCGAGCTGCTTATCAGACCATTGAGCGCCGCCTTCCAGCGTCGCTTCTTCGAGTACGGAATCCCATACGCGTACGTCGAGCCAGCACACTCCAAAGTTGATGCTCAGTTTGTTGTCGTGCAAACGAATAGCATCTTCTCGGCCCAGCAGGCGGCGCAGCCTGTGCAACGTCGTTTTGAGGCTCGCCTGTGCCGCATCTCCATCGGCATCCGGCCACAATGAGTCGGCAATCAATTCATTGCCGATGTCTTTTCCGCCGAAGGCAACGAGCGCCTTGAGCAGTTCCAATACCCGATAATGCGCTCGTCCCTCGCCCTGCAGCAGCACTTCGTCAATAAGAACTTCAAACTGGCCCAGTGCAAAAATCTTCACCGGCCAGGGCCACGCTTCAGGCTCGGTCGCCGGAGGCAGGACTTGCCAGTCTCGGATCAGTTGCCTCACGACATCAACTTCGATACCCGCGTCCAACGCGTGCGCCAACAGAATAGGAACACCATTGCCCACGCAATAGAATTGGCCGCGAAGCGCGGGTGTGCGAATCAATTGCAAAGCTTCGCGGAGTTTATCGGTAGCAATCCCGGATTGACCTCGCTTGATCGCCAAGTAGGCTTCGACGGCTGGGATCTGAGCGTCACACACTCGGAGTACCGTGCCGTGTCGAATGGCCTTTGCCTCCTCGATAAGCCGCTCGGCTACCGTGAAGTCTTGGGCATCGATGTGAATGGCGGCCATGTCCAATCGTATGAAAAGGCATGAGCCAATTAGACCGCTGCTGTCGATGGCGTGCACTGATTGCAGGGTCCAACGCAACGCCTCGCCCGTCCGTCCGGTGAACGCGTACAGATAGGCTCGACCCTTCATCACCAGGTGCGTCGCTTGGAACTGCTCATAACCAGCTATTTCTGCAAGTGCGCTGAATTCCTTCTCCAAGACCTCATAGTTTTGAAGTGGCAGACTAAATAAAGCATGGAGCGCTCGACCCAAAATCTCCATTGGTTGTATGCCGTGCTCCTTGGCGATTTCGACACAGCGACGCTCACCTTCCCGTGCTTCCTTCCAAAGGCCAAGCATGAAGAAAAACACTCCCTCAACGCCAAACCACACGGCCCGCGCCATCGGCGCCACGAACTCACTGTTAGCCAAGTCACGGCAAAGCGAAAGGGTTTCCCGGCCGAGCTGCTCGTCTGCCGTCCAGTACGCGTATTCGATAAGCACCCCTCCAATGTTGAGGCGTTCATTCGCGTTTAGATTCGGGATCGTCAAGCTGGCGCGGAGACGATTCACGGCCGTTTCGATGAGCGGGTGTCCCGGTTGGCGACTGATCGCGACCGCTAAGAAGGAACACCACATGCGGGACGACATACTGTCCGACATTTCAGTTGAATACTGGGGAACCATTCTCTCCAGGACGGGAATCCAGCGATCCCAGCGTTTGAA
>JAYSVT010000288.1:0-11607 GCA_043718455.1 Hyphomicrobium sp. | reverse complement strand
TGCGTGGCAAGTTTTAAGTTCAAGGTTGGCCAGATGGTCAATTTCAACCCGGCACGCGCGACGATCCCAGCCTCGATCCGCGAATACAAGATCCTGCGCCAGCTCCCATTTGAAGGCGGCGAGCGGACCTATCGCATCAAGACCATCGCCGAGCAATACGAGCGCATTGCCAAGGAAAGCGAACTCGAGCCGCGCACGATGGCGCTGTAGGGCTGTCGGCAGGCTGTGTGAAAGAAGTATCAGGTGCCGCTTAGCGGCGGCCGAACCCTTGGTCGCGCTTGGTCTGCTGATTGTTTGGGCCGGAAGGCTGATTGGCGTCGCCTAGACGCGCGCGATACAGTTGCTTGCCCGTGCGCGGCTTGGCCACAGGCTTCTTTGCCGGACCAAATAGAACCATGATTGCAGCCACCGAAGCGGCAAGTAGACAACCCAAGATAAACATTGGTCTTAACTGTTAGCCTCGATCGATCGATACGCGACCGCGCGCATGACACGCGCGTCACGCGCAATGGTCATGATTGATGCTTTAACTTTGGGCGAGGATCATTAACAAATCGTTGTCGGGGTGGCGCTTGCCTGCATCTGGCCGCTTAACCATGTATCTTTCCAAAAGCCTAACCAAGCGCGCGTACAGTCTCCATCAGCGGTCTGATTGTGAGTGGCATGTCAAAGTTCTTGCGAGAGTTGTTGGGCGCGTTGCTACGCGGGTTGCGGCTGTGCCTGTTCAGACCCGTGCCGCGCTTTGCGGCCGACCCCACGCGCGGCGTTGCGCTCGCGACAGTTCTGCTCGCGCTCTTGATGGGCATTGCCCTGGAGGTCACGTACGCTGGCGCCGATCTGACGTTTCATTGGAAAGGCTTGGCTGCCGCTTTTGCCGGTTGGGCAGTGTTTTCTGTCCTCATTTGGCTTTTCCGGCCCGCACGCGCGAGGTTTGGCCTGACGCGCGTCATAGCCGACTGCGCGGCAATTGGCTGTTGGTTCACGCTACCCTTAATGACCTTGCCGGCAGCGTATGCCGCGATTCAATCCCATTCCGCAGCTGTGGGTTCAGCATGGATCCCATATGGTCTTTGGGCTGCTGTTCTTGTTTGGTGGGCGGCAGCAAATTGGCGCGCGGGTTATCTCGCTTGGACAGGTAGCGACTGGCGCTTTGGCATAAAGGCCCCGGCATTCTTGCTTGTCGCAACATTGCTGATGCCCTCTTGGAATATCGTAAGCGGGCGCGACACGCAGCCTCCGGCATTCGATGTCTGGCAAATTGCTCAAGGTTATTGGTGGTACTATACGAACGCCTCAAATGAGACGGGTGACGAGCCGGAGTACGACCGGGTCGATGTGGAAGCGGCCTACTATCGCCAGCCGCAACTCGTGTCCGAATCTCTGAAGAACATAGCGCCATCTGACCCAGCGCGCGCGGACATTTACTTTGTTGCTGCAGCAGGCTTTGCCGAACAGGGTGTTTTCAAGAAGGAAGCGAAAAAGGCCCGAAAACTATTCGACAGCCGGTTTGGCACGAAGGGCCGTTCACTGGTCATGTTGAACCACCGCCACACTGTCGATTACGTGCCGTTGGCGAACGCGAGCAATCTTGATGCAGTGCTTTCGGGACTAGCTGGCAAGATGGACATTGAGAATGACTTTCTCGTGCTGTTTCTTACCTCGCACGGTTCAAAGCGTCGGTTCTCGGTCAGCTTCGATGGATTTTCCCTCAACGATCTGACGCCACCGCGCCTGCTAGACATACTGCACCGCTCCGGCATCAAGAACCGCGTACTCATCATTTCGGCCTGTTTTTCCGGCAGTTTTATTCCTGAACTCGCCAACGAAAACACACTCATCATGACCGCTGCCGCCAGCGACCGAACATCTTTTGGCTGTTCGAACGAACGCGAGTGGACTTATTTTGGCGACGCGCTGTTCAATCGTGCGTTCACAACGACATACGCTTTCGAGAACGCGTTCGACATGGCCAAAGGCACAGTCGGCCGCTGGGAAAAGCGCGACGGCCTTACGCCCTCGGAACCGCAGATGTCAGTCGGTAGCGCAATCAAGCCGCGGCTTGAAGCCCTCGCCAAGGAATTTGAGCGCGCTGCGGGCAGTTCCACTGTGGAAATGCAAACACCCTCCACGACCGCCATTGGCGAACGTGCCGACGCTCTCGGGAGCCCTTGAGGCCTTCGATCCGTTGGTGTGGATTTGAAGAGCCTCAGAAAAACGCCATCGTGCGCACTTCAATGCTTTCGCGCTTTGGGGCGCCCGGCGGCGTATTTGGGTCTTCAAAGGCGCTGTGGTTCATAAATCTGGCGCGGTTGGTATCTGAATCAAAAGTCTTCAACAGCAGCGCGTGATCGACCTGCATCTTGGGGAAATAGTACCACCGATGATTGGGCGAATGTCGCATGACGTAGATCTCGCCCGTGCGCTCTTGGTACTTGAGTTCCATACGCAACAGGTCTTCGTCGGTCGCTGACGTCACGTCGCACATGGCGAGTGGCAATTCTTCGACTGGTTCGTAGAGAGATTTCCAGACGTTGTAGAACGCGACGCGGCCTTTGAGCAGGTCTTCGGCTTCATCGGGGACGATATCGCGCACGCGCTGAACGGCGGCTTTCGCCGTGTAATCGGCGTGTACGAGGAGAACGGCTGGGCGCTGCGTCGTCGTTTGAGCTTTGAGGTCTGCGGGCAGCCGCTTGCGGATGGTGTGGTCGAAAATGATAACGCGCTTTGCGCCGGTGTTGCGCGCTACAAAGTCTTCGATCTGCGTATAGAATTCGGATTTGACGGCCGCGTCGTCATCATACTTCGAGAACTTGGCGGGGAACGGCTTTAGCTCGAAACCTTCGCGGTCGAGCGAAAATTCGTTTACTTTCGGCCAGCCGTCGTGAATCTCCACTTCTTTCGTGTCGGTTCCCGGCGGATTGCGTATGACCGAAGGGTCGGGCTCATAGAAGTAGTAATCCGGCGGCACGCCGTTATCGACCGTGTAGTTTAGATTGGTTTTTACAGTGTGCAGCATTGTGCATTCGTCCTCGTTCAATTGTCTACCGAACAGAGCCGGCCGGTGTTTCTTTGCCGTTTCATAGCGCCGGGGCGCGAAAACCGGCAATCAACTCCGCGTTAGCGTGAACCCAGGCCCAACGTATGAGCGCTCCCAGCAAGGCAGTTTCTCAATGCCGTCGATCATCCACCGGGTCAGGTGCTTGTGGGGCGCAAGCGGCAATTTCTGATACTGGTGCAAGTGCATCGGCGCGGCGATGGCGATATCGGCAATCGTTGGCTCATCGCCGCATAGCCACTTGCTCTTGCCGAGGCGCGCGTCAAGTATGCCGGCGAGTTTGTGGAATTGCACATCTTGAGCGGCCAGTACCTGATCATCGGGCTTTTGATCGAAGAGAGGTTTCACGCAGTGCTCGACCAGATACACGTATGCGCTCGGGAACCAGCTTGACGACTCCCACAAGAGCCAGCGGTTGATGTCGGCGCGCTTGCCAAGATCGAGCGAATAAGCGCGGCTGTTGCCAACTTTGTCGGCGGCGTATTGCAGGATAGCGTTCGATTCCCAGAGCACGAGGTCTCCATCGACCAGGGCTGGAAGCGAGGCGTTGGGATTGATGGCCAAGTAAGCCGGAGATTTCTGCTCGCTCTTGAAGTAATCGACATGGACCCGCTCAAAGGGTGCGCCGAGGAAATCGAGCCCGGCCATGACCTTGCGGCAATTGACAGTAATGGGATCGGCGTAGAGTTTCATGGACGTTTCCCTATTCATGATCCGGCATTTGCCAGAGCGCCGCACGCGTTTCACCGGGATCAGACCAGATAAAGCGCGCCATGTGAAGAGAGCAGGACTTCTGGGGGTAGCACACTGTGAGAATCCGCCGCTTGCCCTCCATGCTGCAGCGCACTACACCCACCCCATGGCACCCCCTCTTTTGACCCTCAAAAATATCTGGCTGACGTTCGGCGGCACGCCCCTCCTCGAAGGCGCGGAGCTGACTGTCGCCCCCGGCGATCGCATTTGCCTCGTTGGCCGCAATGGATCGGGCAAATCGACCTTGTTGAAGATTGCGGCAAAGCTCGTTGAGCCCGACCAGGGCGAGCGGTTTGCCCACCCTGGCGCAAGCATCCGTTACCTGCCCCAAGAGGCCGACTTTTCAGGCTTCCAATCAACACTCGATTATGTCGAAGCCGGTCTCGGGCCGACGGACGATCCATACCGGGCCCGGGCGTTGCTCGAAGAGCTGGGACTGACCGGAGACGAAGACCCCGATCAGCTCTCGGGCGGCGAAGCGCGCCGCGTGGCCCTTGCCCGTGTGCTCGTTGCCCGTCCCGACGTGCTTCTGCTCGACGAGCCGACCAACCACCTTGATCTACCAGCGATTGAGTGGCTTGAAAGCGAACTCAAGTCTTTGCGTTCGGCGATCGTGCTCATCAGCCACGACCGGCGCTTCCTGGAAAACCTTTCGCGCAGAACAGTCTGGATCGACCGCGGTAAGGCGCGCCAGCTGGATCAAGGCTTTGGAGCTTTTGAAGAGTGGCGCGACAAGACGCTTGAGGAAGAAGAGCAGGAGCGACATAAGCTCGACCGCAAAATCATGCGCGAAAACGAGTGGATGCACGGCGGCGTCACAGGGCGGCGCAAGCGAAATGTGCGCCGGGTGCGAGAACTGCGCGCCATGCGCGAGGAAGTGCGCGAACAACGCCACGTTCAGGGCAACGTCCGGCTTGATGCTTCGGAAGGCGGGCTATCGGGCCGCCTGATTGCAGAGACAAAAGGCGCCAGCAAAAGTTATGGCGGCTCACCGCTCGTCAATGATCTTTCGATCCGCGTCATGCGCGGCGACCGGCTGGGTCTCGTTGGTCCCAATGGCGCGGGCAAAACGACAATCCTCAAGCTTTTGACGGGCGCTGAAGAACCTGACAGCGGAACAATCCGCCTAGGCGTCAATATGGAGCTCGTTTCCCTCGACCAAAAGCGCGACGAACTCGATCCCAATTGGACAGTGCGCGACGCCTTAACCGGCGGGCGTGGCGACCAGGTCATCATCAACGGTAAAGCGCGCCATGTTGCGAGCTATATGCAGGACTTCCTTTTCCTGCCCGAACAAAGGCTGACGCCGCTGCGCGTTCTCTCCGGCGGGGAACGGGCGCGGCTGATGCTGGCGCGCGCGCTCGCGAAGCCTTCGAATGTTCTGGTTCTGGACGAGCCGACCAACGATCTCGATCTTGAGACACTCGACCTCTTGCAGGAATTGCTCGCCGACTATCCGGGTACTGTTTTGCTTGTCAGTCACGACCGCGATTTCCTTGATCGCGTTGTGACGAGCGTGCTCGCCCCTGAAGGCGATGGGCATTGGAGCGAATATCCAGGCGGCTATTCCGACATGCTCGAGCAGCGCAAAGGCTTAGAGCCAGAAAAGGCCTCATCTGCCAATGGTGACGCGCCGGACCGAAGGCCGGCTCCGACACCAGGCACCGCAACGACTGCGGCGCCGCCGAAGCCCGTGCGCAAATTATCGTTCAAGGAGAAGCACGCGCTCGAAACGCTCCCCGGCCAGATCGTCAAGTTCGAAGCCGAGATCAACGTGCTTGCTGGCAAGCTGTCAGACGCCTCTCTCTTCACTCGCAGCCGCAGCGAATTTGATGCTGTGTCGGCGCGTCTCGCCACCACTCAAACGGCCCTGGAAAAGGCCGAAACGGCTTGGCTCGAACTTGACCAGCTGCGCAGTGAAATCGATGGCGCGGCGTAAGCTCGGCGGATAGTCGCTTTTAGCGCCCCGCGCGCGGCTTCAGCGACGCTGCTTTAGCGCCGGTTAGCCGTCACTGCGACTAAAATAGGAGAGTACCTGTGCTGATAACTTACCTGTTTCGCTCGGTTTCTCAGAACACCCTAATGCTTTCAATAGGTTGTACGGACTCAACAATGTAGTGCACAATGCATTCAAGTGCACAACGTGTAGCAATCAACGAACAAATTGGCGACAAGACGCGAACGTCATGGTGTCGGAGCATTAAGCCATTTTCACTTCGAAATACGGACGACCTTGAATTTTTCGGCGAAAGACAAGCATGGCGTCGAACAAAAAATCCGCACTCTCACCGCGAGAACTGCAGTGCTTGGATCTTTTAGCCCGTGGCCTATCCAATGAAGGGATTGCGAAGAATATAGGAATCAAGACGCCGACTGTTGCCATGCATTTGGCCAACGCCCGTGCAAAGCTTCAGGCAGAGTCGCGCGAACACGCGATTGCCATAGCGATCACCAAGGGACTTGTCAGGCTGTAGCAGATCCCATTATTTCGACGCCCATTCTTCCTTCACTTCGTCGCACTTTTTGCCGATGAAGCTATTGATGTCTTCGATCAGCGAACTGGACAAAATGTTGACCGTGTTGTCGGCCGCCGTTGCGGTCCAGAGAGCACCTTTGATGAGGGTAGGCGCTTCGAGCTTACCCCAATTAATTTTGGCCTTAACAGCGACCCCTTTTTCGAACGTGATTTTCGGCGAGAAGTCGAACTTGATGTCGGCGGCAGGTTCGGTCACACGATCGACGACACATGTCACTTCGTGCTTATCGAGCTGCGTTTCGAACTTCTCGTCCGTCATGGCCTTGTGTAGATCGGCGCGCTTCAGCTTGACGGCCGATGTGCAACGCACCGGGCCATAAGGCCAGCTTACTTTCAATTTGCCGACTAACTTGCCGAGCTGTTCCTTGCGCCAGCTCTTCACAACATCACAACTGATATCGGACCCGCTTGCCGATGGTTTGCGAAAGGCCGCACAAATATCGACTTTGCAAGATTTGCGCGAGTTCCGCTCGGCCTTTTCTTCGGCCGTCAATTCGATCTCCGGAGGGCTGTCTGAAGCTTTGACATCGCCACCGCCCGGCGTGACTGGCACTGCAGCAGGCTTAGCGTCAGTGGCGGCCGTTGCCGGAGCTTCGGCGGGTTGGGCTGGAACTGTTTCGGGTTTGACCTCCTCGGCTTGCGAAAAAGAAGCAGCCGCCGCGAACAGTCCAAAAGCCAGCGCCGCTGCGCAAAATCTAGTTTTCATAAGTTTTCTCCCCGTGGCGCGTGCCAATGCATTGCGTGCCACAAACGGAAAAAGTCGAGCAACACTAAGGCACAGGTATAAACGCCGGTTTTCCAGCAAGGTTTCGTGCCCTGTCCCGTTCGATGACCAGACTTGAACATTGGTTTGCCCGCCCCAATATAGCTGTCCTGTATCCCCGGCATGCCCAAAGTAGGGGTGGCGGGCAAACGGAAGGCCATACGGCTTCCGGCAATTGGAAGGTCGCTTCGGCGGAGGACTTTCGCATGTCACGGACGGCAATGTTAACGAACCCACTCCTTTTGGGGTTTGAAGAAATAGAACGTTTGATCGACCGGGCCGGTAAAGGCTCCGCCGACAGTTATCCCCCCTATAATATCGAGCGTGTTTCAAAAGATGGCGAGCGCGCTGAACTGTTGCGTATCACGCTGGCGGTCGCCGGATTTACCCGCGACCAACTCGACATCACGCTGGAAGACAACCAGCTAACAGTGCGGGGCAAGCAAACAGACGATAAGGCGCGCGAGTACCTTTATCGCGGAATCGCCGCTCGGCAGTTTGCGAGGACTTTTGTCCTGGCTGACGGGATCGAAGTGAAATCGGCTGACCTGTCTAATGGACTATTGTCCATCGACCTGCATCGCCTCGAGCCTGAGCGAATTGTCCGCAAAATTGCAATAAGCAGCCAGCCAACCGGGAACAAAGACCGCCCGTAGAGTCTTTCAGGACACAGCAATTTGAACCGAATCGTCCGAGGATCGAACCTTGGTATGGACTTTCGGCCCACTCGAAAAAGCCCGATTGATCCCCCATATTGTGGTGATCGATATCGTTCCGAAGGAGGAACAGCGTCATGAACACCAAGACCCAATCAAAGTCTTCGCGCAAGACAGTTGATTCACGCGCCGATCATCTGATGAGCGAGCTTGAGCTTGCCCGTCTGGGCGGTGGCCAAGTGGCCTACATCAAGACGCTATCTGCAGACGACGCGAAGCGGATGTTCCCGATGATCGAAGGTTTGCCGAAAGGCATCAACCTGTTTTCGCTGCATGCGGCTGACGGTACGCCAATCGCACTGACCGACACATTGCAGGCCGCTATCGGTCACGCAGAAGAAGGCGAACTCGCGATCGCGGCGTTGCACTAACAGTGCGCCGGGCGAAAGCTACTGGGCGTACTTTCAAACGATTTACGACGCCCTGGCTTCCTGAGCTGGGGTGTTTCTTTTGGTACCGTCAAGGTTCTCCTGAAGTCGCAGCCGGTGGACCTCTCAAATCCAACGCCGGGTACGCGACATAAACTCTTTATAGGCCTCGCCGTGGCGCGACACTTGGAACTCCTCTTCCATACGCGCCAAAATCGATAAGACGACGAGTGTGAGGATCGCGCATACGAGAGACAAGACATTCGGCGTTGCCAGAAAAACGCCAACTGCGATTGTTATGAAGCCGACGTAGATCGGATGGCGGGAAACCGTATAGAGCCCGTGGCGGATCAATTCCGTTTTATCCTGCTCGTGATTGCCGATTCGCCAGTTGCGCCCCATTTGCGTCTGCGCGACGACGGACCATGCAAGGCCCAGGAACGCGAGCACCAAACCAACCCCCTGAACGGCCGGCGATTGTAACACCGGCAGCGGAATGAACGCCGCATAGACCGGGACATCCGGCATAAAATCTTGCAGGCGAAAAGCGACGATGTTCAACGCCTGCAATGCAATCACGACCGCCAGTAACTGATGAACGTAGCCGTGAGCCGTGCCGCCGCCAACCGGGGCCACGGGGCTACGATTGATTTTCTTCGATACCAGATAGATGCGCACCGCAATGGCCGCGACGAAGAGCAGTCCGAAGATGCCGACCAAACGATCCAGGATCATGACGTGCCCCGGCGCGAGTATTCAGATTTCATACTAGCATATGAAAGGCCCGGCATTGCGGCCGGACCTCTCTGTAAAACGAAAGATTTTGATATTCCTAGGCCAACTTAAACGGCATATCTTTGCCCGAGAAGAACGCGTCGATGTTGTCGAGCGCTTCAAAGCCCATCTGGTTGCGCGCCTCGATGGCCGCCGATCCCAGATGCGGAAACAGAAACGTGTTCGGTAGATCGTAATAGCCTTCGTGAATCTTTGGCTCACCTGCGAACACGTCGAGACCCGCGTACCCGAGACGGCCGGACTTCAAGGCCGCGATCATATCCTCATCGTTGACGAGATCGCCGCGTGCCGTATTCACCACGATGGCGCCGTGCGGGAGCTTTTCAATCGTCGCCGTGTTGAAGAATTTGCGCGTCTCGGGCGTTGACGGCGCATTGATCGAGAAGAACTGCGACACCTTCAAGAGACTGTCGAGAGTGTCATGATAGGTGGCGTTGTACTTCGTCTCCACCTCGGGCTTGGCCCGATAAATGTCGTAGTAATGGATCTGCATATCGAAGCCGCGTGCGCGCTGTGCGAGCGCCTGGCCGATTTTGCCGAAGCCGTAGATGCCGAGCACCTTGTTGTCCAATCGCTGGCCGACGAGCTGCAACGGCTGCCAACCCGGCCATTTGCGCTGACGGACCATAGCTTCGCCTTCACCGGCGCGGCGCGCAGATCCCAAAAGCAACAGCATGGCAATTTCGGCGGTCGCGACTGTCACGCCGTGGGGCGCGTTACCAACTTTGATCCCGCGCGCTTTGCAGGCGTCGAGGTCGATGTGGTCGAAGCCGATAGAGAAGGTCGAGATGCACTTGAGATTCTCAGGCATGCGATCGACGACATCTTTGCGGCACTTTTCGTTGAGCGTCAGCAGGATCGCATCGACCGACTTGGCCGTCTCAAGCATCTCGTCAATGGTGATCTTTGGGTTGTCGCCGTGCGCAGTGACGTCATAGGTCGCGCGAGCCCGCGCCATAGCGGCTTCCGGCAGCGGCCAGGTAATCAGTAGCTTCTTTTTCATTTTTGCAGGGCTCCCCTAAGATCGTCGTCGGATCTTTGCCGGTCTATCGACTTTGGTAGGGTATGGCTTTTGCCCGAGGCCCGCGCGCCTGACAAGCCCGAAGCAGCATCGAAATGCTGATGCCGGGTGCGGCAAGAAACCATTCCTTCACCATGAAAGGTGCAGTGTCAGTTGCTGTGCAATGCCAATCCCGCGAAGGCCGGGTCCCCAACATGTCCCGCCCATCCCTCAGGATCATCGTTATTTTAGTCGCGGGAGTAGCCGGGCTGAAGGTATGGGCGCAAGACCGCTATTACCGCACCATCATGCATGAAGCCTTGATCAGCGCCTATCAAGAGCGCGCGGCTACAACATGCCAGAAAGAGGCTGTAAAGACCCAGCGAGCAAAATCAGTTCAACCCTGGTCGGGCCCTGAAATTGTTATCGGGAACCGGCACGCGAACGTCGCTGTGTGGGACATCGACAATCCACTGTGGGATGTGCGCTATCGCCATCCTAACCTGGTCTTGACGACCGGAACGGGCGGCGATGTGCGCTGTTCCTACGATTTGACCGCCGGGTTAGCGGCATTCGATAGCCAAAGCCGTTAGCGGCGGCTGCCGCAAACTGCGATCTGGGTCATGAAGAGATGGTCGAAGCGGCCGCGCGTTGCCCAGGAAATCAATTCCGTTCGAGCGCTAAACGGAGTGACGGGGTTAACTTCGTGAATGTCGAAGCCCGCCTCCTCGAACATCTGAGCAAAAGTATCAGGCGTGAACCAGCGCATGTGCGTGCGATCAAAGACACCGCGATCTTCAAGGTTGAAGCGGCCGTTGATGAGTTCACCGATAACGCGCCAATGCGAAATATTGGGCGAACTGGCGAGCACCAATCCGCCGGGACGCACGAAGCGTGACAAGTCCTTGAGAACCCGGCCGGGCTCGACGAGATGCTCCAAGACTTCGGAGAGTATAATGGCGTCGAATGAGGCCGGCTGCCAATCGAAGGCCAGTGTCTCGACATTTCCGGTGATGACATCTGTTAAAATTTCACGTGCCTGGGCGGCAGCGGATTCGAAAAGCTCTACGCCGACGTAACGGCCGCAGCAGCCTTCAGCGAGTGCCAAGGCGCCCGTTTCGCCCGAGCCACAGCCGATCTCGAGAATTGACGCTGAAGAATCGCGCGGCAAGCGCTCTATGAAGTCAGCCCGCGCACCTGCGAAATAGCTTTTAGGCTTCGACGCATAGAAGCTGCTGAAGTTATCGGCCGTACCGGCGGCATCTTTTGACACGCGGGCATCCCCAGGAATTTGAACCAACTCAACCCATACCATCCTAATCTTGAAGAGCGGGCTAACGGCAGCAAATTGGCTGCCCGGCTTTTTGAACGTACATCAGTTTCTTTAGGTCGATGCCTCAGTTCTTAATTCCAAATTAACCGAAAATCGCCATTCCTGTTGGTTGGGGCCGCACTCTATCGAGTGGGGCCTTCGTATGCGTATTCAGTGTTCGAGCAACCGTCTTGCGTTTGCCGCTCGAGAGATTCGTTCGCTTTGCCATCGCAGCTCTATTGAGCGCGACATTGGCCGGCGCATGCGTCAACCCCATCGCCATGAGCGGCCCGCAGTTTGCCACGCGCG
>JAYSVT010000287.1:0-11639 GCA_043718455.1 Hyphomicrobium sp. | reverse complement strand
GCGCTCTCATGATTGACAGATCACTGAAACGCCACACAACAGACCGTAGGACACTAGAAAGTCTAGGTTAATACCGGCTTAAGTCAGTTTGGAAAAATAGCGCGGGTGGCGGGCACGCAAAGCATTTGCTAAAGACTCTTATGGCGCTCGCCGCGTCGGCAGATGCAAAGTCAGCGCGCAAAAAGTCCGGCGCCTCGGATCGAACCTGGATCGTCCATGCAGAAAGCACTTCCATCATCCAGTCGCACTGCTAAGGCCCCAAAGAAAGGCAAACCGAAGGCTGAAACTCCGGCACCCGTACTGTCGGCTTTACGCACGTTGAAACTCGAGAGTGACGGACTCGAGCAGCTAGCAACCGAACTCAAGACCGGCATGTCAGCCCAATTCTCTGAAGCAGTCCGGCGCCTCGCTGCCACCAAAGGCCGGGTCATCGTAACCGGTATCGGCAAGAGCGGTCACGTGGGACAAAAAATTGCCGCGACATTCGCCTCGACCGGCACACCCGCATTCTTCGTACACCCCAGTGAAGCGTCGCATGGCGACCTTGGCATGGTCACACCCGCAGACCTCATTCTGGCACTGTCGTGGTCAGGCGAGACCGTGGAACTGAAGCCACTGATCATTTATTCGCGCCGGTTCGCAGTGACGCTTGTGTCGATCACATCGCGCGCCGGCTCAGCGCTCGGCCAGCAATCGGATGTGGTGCTTGAATTGCCGCGCGCAAAGGAAGCCTGCCCGCACGGGCTCGCGCCAACCACATCGACTACCATGCAGCTGGCGCTAGGTGACAGCCTTGCCATTGCCCTACTAGAAGCCAAGGGCTTTACCGCGCACGACTTCAAGGTTTTCCACCCCGGCGGCTCGCTTGGCGCCAATCTCAAGCACGTTTCCGACGTGATGCACAAAGTCGCCGAGCTGCCGCTTGTCACTGAGAGTGAAATCATGGCCCAGGCGCTTGTCACGATGACAGCGAAAAGCTTCGGCTGTCTTGGCATCACCGACAAAAAGGGGCGCCTCGCCGGCGTCATCACCGACGGCGACTTGCGCCGTCATATGGGACCAAATCTATTGAATGCCCGCGTCGGCGATATCATGACCCGGGGACCCAAGACCATTGCCCCCACTATGCTTGCCTCTGCCGCGCTCGAAATCTTGAATGCTTCGCGCATCACCGCGCTCTTCGTGGTCGAGAACGGTAAGCCAGTTGGCATCATTCACGTCCACGATTTGCTGCGCGCCGGTATTATTTAATATTATTTAGTTTCGGCCCAATCTACTTCCGTGCGGCTGACGACAAGCACAGTGCCGTTGACGCCCGTGACTTCGACCTCAGAGCCCCGCGGCGCATCTTCACCTTCGGCCGCCCAGATGGTATCGCCGACACGGACCTTTCCGCGGCCATTGCGGATCGCATCCTCAACAATGACCTTGCGGCCGATGTACTGGGCACCGCGAATATTGAGCTGCGGCTCATCGGTCTTGGCAACGTCCGCGTCGCTGTAACGGCGCACCCAAAAGACCGTTGCTACTGAGATAAGGGCGAACAAGATCAGCTGCCACGCCGTTGAAATTGGCATCAGCAATGCCAGGGTGCCGACAACTGCAGCGGACAATCCGAACCACAGAAAATGGATGCCAGGCGCAATCGTTTCGAGGACGATGAGGGCGACTGCAACGGCGAACCATAGCCACGCGCCGAACTGAGAAATCAGATCCGAGATCACTTGCATCGTCTAATCCTAGCCAAAGTTATCATCGCCGACGTGCCGTCATTTCCGGTCAGCCCAATGGTGCGCCGCCCGGCCGCTGCGGTGTTTTTGGTGCAGTGGACTTCGGTCCAGACCCTCCCCCTCCAAAGGCTTCGCCCGTGATCTGCGCGAGACCGGCAAGCGAGCCAATGACCGACGACGCTTCAAGCGGCATCATGATGATCTTGGCGTTGGGTGCGGAGGCGAGGCTTTCCAGAGCTTTCACATAGTTGTTCGCGACGAAGTAATTGATGGCTTGAACGTTGCCGTTGGCAATGGCGTTGCTGACCAACTCGGTTGCTTTGGCTTCTGCTTGAGCCGAGCGCTCCCGGGCTTCTGCGTCGCGGAACGCGGCTTCTTTGCGCCCTTCGGCTTCGAGCACGCGCGCTTGCTTTTCACCTTCTGCTTTGAGGATCGCGGCTTGACGCAGGCCCTCGGATTCCAGAATTTGCGCGCGCTTTTCACGTTCCGCCTTCATCTGGCGGGCCATGCTGTCGATAAGGTCGCGTGGCGGCGCGATGTCTTTGATTTCAATACGGGTGACTTTGACGCCCCAAGCTTCTGTCGCCGCATCCACGACGTGGAGCAGTTTGGCGTTGATCTGGTCGCGATTGGACAGAAGCTCGTCGAGATCCATCGAGCCCATGACGGTACGGATGTTGGTCATCGTCAGATTGATCATCGAATGCTCGAGCTGATCGACCTCGTAAGCTGCCTTGGCCGCGTTCAAAATCTGGAAGAATGCGACGCCATCGACGCGCACCATGGCGTTGTCGCGGGTGATGACATCCTGGCTCGGAATGTCGATCACTTGTTCCTTCATGTTGATCTGATGCCCCACGCGTTCGATGACGGGGATAAGGATGTGCATGCCCGGCTGCAGCGTTCGCGTATAGCGCCCGAGATTCTCGACCGTGTAGTTCGACCCCTGCGAAACGATCTTGATGGTCGACCAGAGCGCCCATGCGACCAGCGCCAGAACTGCGACACTGAAAACACCAAACCCGCCTAAACCGCTCAAAATGTCGTCCATCGCCAGATCTCCTGCCGCGCTAATATCGAATCAGTAATTGGGTTCGATTTTCCGGTTTTGCAGGGGGCATGCAAATAATTCGTAAATATTGGATGAAATGGCGATATATTTCGATACGAAGCGGCAAATACGGCAATTGCCGCCTGAAATGCTCATTCAGGGGCGGCCATATTGCCGGACTTAAATCCAGCCCATTAATTCGCGCCGGACGATGGCTTCTATAACGTCTATTCCTTCCGGGCTATCGTTGAGAGCCGGGAGATAGGCGAATTGTACGCCACAATTGCCGGTGAAAATGTGGCGGTTCTCGCCGTCCAACTCCTCAAGCGTTTCCAGGCAATCCGCCGAAAAGCCAGGAGCGACAAGCGCCACGCTCTTGACGCCGGCTTTTGCCAGGGCTTCGACCGTCTTGTCGGTATAGGGCTGGAGCCAGGGATCATTTCCAAAGCGCGACTGGAAAGTCGTCAACCAGCGGTCTTTGGCAATTCCCAATTTCTCGCGCAGCAATCGCGATGTCTTTTGACATTGGCAATGATAGGGGTCGCCTCTGTCGAGATATTTCTGCGGCATTCCGTGGAACGTCGCAATAATTTTTTCGGGTTCGAAATCGAGTTTCGCCAAACTGCTATTCATTGAGCGCGCGAGGGCATCGATATACACTGGATCATCATGATACGAGGGTGCCACGCGGACAGCCGGCTGCCAGCGCATCTTCATGAGCGCGCGAAAGGCGTGATCGGCGGCGGTCGCGGTTGTAGCGGCGGCATAGTGGGGATAGAGCGGGACAAGAAGGATGCGATCGCACCCTTGTGCTTTAAGCGCTTCGATGCGGCTTTCGGTTGTCGGGTTCGCGTAGCGCATGGCCCAGTCAACGATAATGCGAGGTTGAGCTTCAAGGCGGCGCGATAGCTGCTCAGACTGGCTGCGCGTGATGGTCTTCAGCGGACCTTCGTTTTTCTCGTTATTCCAGATCGTCGCGTAGTCCCTGCCCTTCTTGGCCGGACGCACAGTCAGAATAATGAGGTTGAGGATCGGCCACCACTTCCACCTTGGTTCTTCGATGACCCGCTGGTCGGAGAGGAATTCTTTCAAGTACCGGCGCATGGGCCAATAACCGGTGCCGTCTGGCGTGCCGAGATTGAGCAGCAGCACACCAATGCGGCCAAACTGCACGTCCGGATGGCCCGGCGGCCACGCGGAGTTGTCCACTTTGAATTCAGCTTGTTTTTTGTTTTCGTTCATCCGCTTCCCCTTGCCGTTATCAAACGGCTTCGAGAGCTTAGCGGATCAGGCGCGGCGACGCGACAGGAGCAGGTTGTGTGATTTCGCCACGAGGATCGGGTTCGAGATAGGCGCCAGAATCGGCGGTCGTGGTTGCATGGCCCGGCTTGGGTGTCTCATTCTCCCTGGCTTCGCGATCCAACTGGCGCATTTTCCTTGCGCTCGTCCAGTAGGCCGAAATCCTGCGCGCGAAGTCTCCCGGCCTCTCGACGAAGAGACGTTCGGCGTAGGGATATGCTGCCTGACGCAACTCATCCTTTCGCAAGTGTATCAGGTGCTCAATAGGGCCGGCATCCTCGGGTAACTGCAAACTCTGCTTCCGGACCTCCGCCTCTAGCATCGCCAGATCATGATCCTCGCCCAGGATCTCGGCGAGCTGCCGGGCTGTGGTTATGCGCACTTCGAAATACTCCGGCCACGCGCGCGAGATCAATGACATCTGGCGCCAATGCCACTGCACCGCTTTACGCAGATCGTGAAACGCGTCGTCGGATGGACGCTTGTAGGCGCGCGCAAAATTGCGCCGTCCCGCGCGATAGGTATCTTCGACACCGGCCGAGAGCGCTTCGAAGCCCCTGGTCTTGAAAGCGATCTTTTCGAATTTTCGCGCCTCGATAATCGTCTTGGCAATCACGCGCCGGGCTGCGTGCGGATCGCTGCGCTCCGGCGTCACGTTCCTGCTTCCAGCCAACAAAGGACGCAGCGGCTGGAGAACTCCGATGCCTTCAGGACCAAATCGCGTTTCAAGTTTCCCGATCGTTTCGAACATGACATGCCTATCGCGCAGCGGTGCCAACGCAGCGCCAATTTTCGATATACGACGGTATCGGATCCGGAACGTTTTTTTTGAGATGGCGGGGCGCATCAAACGCAGCAAGGATTTGAGCCGTTTCACAACCTTGCGCGTCTCGTGCACGTTCGCGGCCGCCATCTCCGTGCGGCCAAGTTCTGTCGCCGCGCGCTGGAACTGTTCCCGTGCGATGCGCCGGAACCCCTTGGCACCGAGTTCGTCGAGTTTGAATCTGTAAGCCATGAGTGTCCTGCAATGCCGGCAACCACAGCCAGATCATAGCCTATTGTCACAATCGAGGGGGGTGGGACGGTATAGTTAACGCCAACCCGCCAACAGCCGGTTCAACTTTGAGCCTTCTCCCAGGCAACCCACGTCCGGATGCGCTTCTCAGGGGCAGAGTGGGTGAGAAAATCGGTGATGACGGCGATTGAATCGGCGCCAGCAGCCATCACGCCCGGCGCGCGCTCCGGTGTGATGCCGCCGATTGCGACCAGCGGAATGGCGCCAAGCCGCTTTTTCCATGCGGTCACGCGGTCAAGACCTTGGGGTGCCCATTTCATGACTTTGAGTTTGGTCTCGTAGATCGGACCAAGCGCGACATAGTCAGGCGCCGCGGCAATTGCCGTCTCCAGCTCCGCTCGGTCGTGGCTCGAAACGCCAAGCCGCAACTCAGCCGCCTTGATGGCTTTGAGGTCCGCGCATGCCAAATCTTCCTGGCCGAGATGGATGTAATTGGCACCTTCTTCAATGGCCAATTGCCAATAGTCGTTGACGATAAGCTGACAATCGTGCGCACGCGTGACAGCCAAACTTTCGGCGATCTGGCGGCGAGCTTCGCTTTCGCTCGCATCTTTGAGGCGAATCTGAACCGTTTTAACGCCAAGCGGCACGATCCGCTTGAGCCAAGATACGTCGGGTACGATTGGATAGAAGCGGTTGATTGCGGAACGTGCGACTTTGGTCATTTGGACTTATCGAGATCGAAAAATGGAGTTCCAGCAACCGGCGTTGAGGGCTGGGCCATGTCGCGCGGCTTCATGACGCCAGATTTGTATCCAAGCCGTCCCGCGTCGACTGCGCCCGCGAACGCTTTGGCCATGACAACGGGGTCGGCAGCCTTGGCGATCGCGGTGTTGAGCAGCACTGCGTCATAGCCCATTTCCATGGCCTCGGCCGCGTGCGACGGCGCACCCAGCCCAGCGTCAACGACCAACGGAATGCCCGGAAAATAAGCGCGTAAGCTTTGCATTGCCGGTTTGTTGGCAATGCCCCGGCCGGTGCCGATGGGCGCCCCCCACGGCATGATGACCTCGCAACCCGCGCGTAACAGACGCTCCGCAACGGATAGATCTTCGGTCGTGTAGGGAAATACCTTGAACCCTTCGCGCGTTAATACGCCAGCAGCTTCAACCAGTCCGAACACGTCTGGTTGCAGCGTGTCGTCGTTGGCGATGACTTCAAGCTTGATCCAATCTGTGCCGAAAACTTCACGCGCCATCTGCGCCGTGGTGATGGCATCGCGCGCGGTACGGCAACCAGCGGTATTGGGCAGCACGTATTTGGCAAGGCCCGTGATGAGTTCGAGAAAGCGTTCGCCGACCTTGCCGCCAGCCGCCTCGCGCCGGAGCGAAACGGTTACAATCTCGGAACCGGAGGCCTTCACAGCTGCAGCCATAACCTCGGGCGACGGATAAACCGCCGTGCCGATCAGGATGCGCGATGCAATTGGCGTCTTGTAGAATGCGAGGCCGTCGGTGTCATGCATGGTCTGGTCGCGCGCGTTCATAGATAAAAACTCTGGTTCAAACTCATATGCCGAGCTTAGCCGCCTTGGCGCGGCGACACGATCTCTATTCTGTCGCCCGGTTGTAGAGACGTCGCGGATCTTGACGCTTCCGCCACAAAATTCCCGTTGAGGGCGGTTGCGACTTTCGCATCCCCTAGCGCGTGTTCGGCCAAAAGTTCGCTCAGAACCCGCGCCGCCGTCTTGATCGCTTTGCCGTTCACAATCACGTCCATATTCGCCTCAAACCCGCCCTTCAGGAAAATTTCCATATGCGGCCAACCTCAGAAAACTGCGCATGCATATGGTGGGCTAAGTTTCCCTTGGCAATATGTTGAGGCTTTTTTTACAGCGAATACGGTCAATAGGACGAAATAGTCCAGAATCCGCCGCACTTCACCCACTCCTTTCGGACCGGTTCAACCGAGGTATCCCATGTTCGCTTCACTCTTGTCGGCCCGGCGTTTTGCGGCGCTTTTCTGGTGTCAGTTCCTTTCCGCGCTCAATGACAACCTGCTGAAGAACGCGCTGGCGATGCTGGTCGTGTTTAAACTCACGCAATACAACGGCAAAGTCATTGGGGCACTCGCGGGCGTTGCGCTCATCCTTCCGTTCTTCTTGTTCTCGGCCATTGCCGGGCAGCTCGCCGACAAATTCGACAAAGCCTTCATCGCAGAGCGCTTGAAGTTTTTGGAGATTCCGGTTGCGATCATCGCCGCTGCCGGCCTTGTGCTTCATAGTGTGCCCCTCTTATTCCTGGCACTCATATTGTTCGGCACAATCAGCGCGTTCTTTGGACCCGTAAAATATGGACTGCTGCCGGTCCATCTCCAAACTGTTGAACTACCTGCCGGCAACGCTCTCGTCGAAGGCGCGACCTTCCTTGCTATTCTCCTCGGCACGCTTGGCGGCACCTTCGCCGCTTCGAGTGACCAGCACCTTTATATGGTCGCTCTCGCCATTCCTGTGCTCGGCATTCTGAGCTGGGCGTCTGCCCGCTTCATTCCGCCAACGGGATCTGCCGCACCGGACCTCGTCATCGACCGCAACATCGTGACATCGACGAGCACTCTGGTGTCCGACCTGCGTACAGACAAGCGCATCTGGCAAGGCGCGCTGACCACATCTTGGTTCTGGCTTGTTGGCGCAGCGGTGCTCGCCCTGCTGCCGGGACTGATCAAAGAATCCCTCAACGGCGATCCCAACGTCTACGCCCTCGCTTTGTTCGCTTTTGCCGTGGCTGTAGCAGCTGGCTCGGTTGCCGCTGCAAAGGCCAGCAAACAAAGGCCCAACTTAGCACTCGTTCCAATCGGCGCACTGCTGATGGGCTTGTTCGCGTTCGACCTCGCCTGGGTCTCTTCTTCGCTCACACCGGCCGCGTCTCCGCTCGGCATAAGTGATGTGCTTGCCTCGTTCACCGGACTTCGCATGCTGGTCGATCTCGCGGGACTCGCGTTTGCTGGCGGTCTCTACATCGTCCCGTCGTTCGCAGCCGTTCAGGCGTGGTCACCCATTGACCGGCGCGCGCGCGTCATCGCCGGATGCAATGTCATAAATGCCGCCTTCATGGCTGTTGCCGGAATCGCCCTGGCTTTACTTCAGTCAGAATACGTTGGACTTCCACTGCACTGGATCTTTACCGGTCTGGGCGTCCTCAGCCTCGTTGCGGTTGTTCTTATCCTGCGCGCATGGGGCAATGACGGCGTCAAGGACGTCGCCGCATTTCTCTTCAAGACATTCTTCGGGCTTGAAGTGAAGGGTCTCGAAAATCTGCCGAAGGCCGGCGAAAGAGCGATCATCGCGCCGAACCACGTGAGCCTGCTCGATGCCGCCTTGATGCACGCTTTGCTGCCCTCACATGCTTCCTTTGCCATCGATACCGGAATTGCTAATTCCTGGTGGGTGAAGCCGTTCTTAAAACTCGTCAAGGCCTACCCCATCGACCCAACCAAGCCGCTTGGCACGCGCCACTTGATCCAGGCCGTTAAAGACGGCAATGCGCTCGTCATCTTCCCGGAAGGACGTCTCACCGTCACCGGCGGTTTGATGAAAGTCTATGACGGCACGGCGATGATTGCCGACAAAGCTGACGCGCCAATCATTCCGGTGCGCATTGACGGCCTCGAACGCTCGCGCTTTGGCTACTTGAGCGCCCAGCAAACCAAGAAAGTCTGGTTCCCGAAAACAACCGTTACAATTCTTCCCGCAGTGAAACTCGGTGTAGACCAGAACTTGCGCGGCAAGAACCGGCGCCAAGCTGCGGGCCTCGCGCTGCAGGATGTCATGACGGACAGCGCTGTGATGACGACGCCTATCGATCAAACTCTGTTTGAAGCGCTCGTGCTGGCGAAAGCAACCCGCGACACGGGGCGGGCGGCCGTCGAAGACCCGATGGGGACGACGCTCTCCTACAAAAAGCTGATCATAGGCGCGCAAGTCCTCGGCGCAAAACTCGCTCCGCTTGCAGCAGTAAACACAGCCGTTGGCGTCATGTTGCCGAACTCGGCGGGCGTCGCCGTCACGTTCTTCGCTCTACAGTCCATCGGACGCGTCGCCGCGATGCTGAATTTCACGGCGGGCCCCGCGAACGTCGCTGCCGCTTGTAAAGCCGCGAAACTAGACGTGGTTTTCACCTCGCGCGTGTTCGTGGAGAAGGGCCATCTCGAACCTCTGATCGCGGCCATCGAGCCCATTGCACGCGTCGTTTATCTGGAAGACGTGCGAGCCACGATTTCCTTCTCGGACAAAGTGCGCGGACTGTTAGCGGGCGGGAAGCCCCTCGTCAAAACGGATCCCAACGCTCCGGCGGCCATCCTTTTTACATCCGGATCTGAAGGCACCCCGAAAGGCGTCGTGCTCTCGCATCGCAATCTTCTTGCCAACTGCGCTCAAAGCCTGACGCGTGTTGCCTGCAACGGATCGGATAAAGTGTTCAACGCACTCCCTGTGTTCCATTCTTTCGGTCTGACCGCCGGATTGTTGATGCCATTGACGGGCGGCATTCCGGTATATCTCTATCCAACGCCACTGCATTACCGCATCATTCCCGAACTCGTTTACGGATCGAACGCCACGATATTATTCGGCACCGACACGTTCCTTGCGGGATATGCGCGCGCGGCCCACCCCTATGATTTTGCGCGTCTGCGCCTCGTTCTTGCTGGTGCCGAAGCCGTCAAGGATCGCACGCGCCAACTCTACATGGAGCGCTTTGGCGTGCGAATTCTCGAGGGCTATGGCGTCACCGAAACCGCGCCCGTGCTCGCTATCAATACGCCGCTGTCCAACAAATCCGGAACCGTCGGGCGGCTCTCTCCGTTGATGGATGCGCGCCTTGATCCCGTCCCCGGCATTACCGAAGGCGGCCGCCTCTACGTGCGCGGCCCCAACGTCATGCTCGGATACTATCGCGCTGAGAACCCTGGCGTGCTTGAGCCGCCCGCCGACGGCTGGCACGATACGGGCGACATCGTCACCATTGACGCTCAAGGCTTCATCGCCATCAAGGGCCGCGCCAAGCGCTTTGCCAAAATTGCAGGCGAGATGGTATCTCTCTCGGCGGTCGAAGCCTTGTCGGCGGAACTCTGGCCCCACCTCATCACAGTGGTCGTGTCGCTGCCCGACCCGCGCAAGGGCGAGCGCCTCGCACTGTTGACGACAGACGCTACGTGTACGCGCGAAGCCTTCTCGCAATTTGCGCGGCGCAAGGGCGCCACCGAACTCATGGTGCCCTCCGACATACTCGTCGTCGATAAGATTCCGTTGCTTGGTTCTGGTAAGCCAGACTACGTGGCGGCACTCGCGGCGGCGAAGGAAAAGTTGGCACCCAGGACGGCGGCGTAGTCTTCGAGATTCAAGCGCTAATCAGGGGATGCTGGCGCTCGCCTGTCGCGGCGAATTGCGCGACGGCACTCGCCAACACCGGCGCCAGCAGAAACCCATGCCGGTAGGCGCCGTTGACGCGGATGAGCCGCGCGTCGGCTGCAATATCAATGCGTGGGACGTTATCGGGGAAAGCCGGTCTGACGCCCGCGCCCATGTCGAGCACTTCGGCTTCAGCGAAGGCCGGATGCAGCGCGTAGGCCGAGCCTAACAGTTCAAGCGCCGAGCGCACAGTCATCGGCCCATCGTCTTCACGCTCGACCACTGTTGCGCCCACCACAAAGCGGCCGTCGCCCTGCGGCACGACATAGATCGGCTGGCGCGGATGCAGCAGGCGGACAGGCCGCCGGAGTGCAACTTCTGTTGAGCGCACTACAAGGCGTTCGCCGCGCACGCCGCGCAGGTCTTTCAAATCATCGCGCGCAGAAAACCCGCGGCAATCAATAGTCAGACCGTCGCGCGAATTCTTCCACTTCTCTCCGGCTTCGAACGTCACGCCAGACCGCTTGGCTTCCTCTAGCAAGTAGCCAAGCGCTGCCATCGCATTGAAATGCCCTTCTCCGGAGAAAAACAAACCAGCCTGAAAGCGCCCGCCAAGACTTGGCTCGAGATCCGCAATCGCGGCTTCATCGACTTGCTTGTGCCGCTCTGTGACGCGGGCGAAGCGCTGCAGTTCCGACTGATCGCGCGCTGATGCGACAACCAGCGTGCCATTTTCGACGATGCCGGGATAGACGGCCCGCCACAGCGCCATTGCCTCGCGGCCGAGATCGCGCACGACCTGCGGCGCGGACTCCGCTTCGCAATCTGGTGCCAGCATAGCGCCGGCCCAGCGGCTCGCCGCCTGAGTGAACGGCTCAGCGCTCGCCTCCACAAGCCGGACCTTATGGCCTGCCTTGGCGAGCGTGAGTGCCTGCCAGAGTCCGAGGATGCCGGCGCCTGCGACCGTGATGCTTTTCGTTTCCAAAGGGAACTCGTCTGAAGCTTCGCTGTTGGGCTCTTAGCATCAATCGCCGAGCGCTGCACCTTCGCGCCGGGGATCAGCGCCGCCTTCAAGCCGGCCGTTGCGTTTCACGATCGTATGCGTGCCGCTGGTCATGGCGCCGTTCACAACCTCGT
>JAYSVT010000286.1:0-11718 GCA_043718455.1 Hyphomicrobium sp. | reverse complement strand
CGCAAGGCCGCTGGCGCATCCTGAACGCGGCCGAAGCCAAACCTTGGCGCTAGAAAATTACTCCGCCGCGACCTGACGGCCGGAGACCGGCCCAGCGCGAAGCACATCGGCATCGACGTAACCATCAAACTTCGCGAAATTCTTTGTGAACATGTCGGCGAGCTTGGCGGCCGTTGCGTCATAGGCCTTGGGATCGGCCCATGTATCGCGTGGCGTCATCAGTTTTGGATCAACGCCCGCGAGCACAACCGGCACTTTGAATCCGAATACGGGATCGACGCGCATCGTCTGGTTCTTGAGATCGCCGGAAAGCGCGGCGTTCAACAGCGCGCGCGTCACTTTGATGGGCATGCGCGTGCCTTCGCCGAATTTGCCGCCGGTCCAGCCGGTATTAACCAGCCAGCAATCGACTTCGTGACGGGCAATCAGGTCGCGCAGAAGATTACCGTAGACGCTTGGGTGGCGCGGCATGAACGGCGCACCGAAGCAGGTCGAGAACGTCGGTTTCGGCTCATTCCCCATGCCCTTCTCGGTGCCCGCGACCTTGGCAGTAAAGCCCGAGAGGAAATGATACATCGCCTGACTTGGCGACAGTTTGGCGATCGGCGGCAACACGCCGAACGCGTCAGCCGTCAGCATAACGATGTTTTTTGGATGACCTGCGCGTCCCGAGGCGCTAGCATTAGGAATGGCTTCGAGCGGATAGGCGGAGCGGGAATTTTCAGCCAGCCGGTTATCATCGAAGTCGGGGGTCCGGCTATCCAGTTTCAGCACCACATTTTCGAGCACGGTCGCAAAGCGGTTCGAGGCATCCCATATCTCCGGCTCGGCGGCCTTGGAGAGGCGAATCGTCTTCGCGTAGCATCCGCCTTCAAAATTGAAGATGCCGTTTTCCGACCAGCCGTGCTCGTCGTCGCCCAGAAGTTCTCGTGCGGGATCGGCCGAAAGCGTTGTCTTTCCCGTGCCCGAAAGCCCGAAAAAAACGGCCGAATTGCCATCCTTGCCGACGTTGGCCGAGCAGTGCATGGGCATGACGCCCTTTTGGGGCAAGATATAATTGAGGAAGGAGAAAACGCTCTTCTTGGTTTCTCCAGCGTAACTTGTGCCGCCGATCAAAACGATCCGGCGCGAGAAATTGCAGGCAATGACCGTCTCGCTGCGTGTGCCGTGATAAAGTGGCGCCGCGCGGAAGCTCGGCAGATTGACGACCGTGAATTCAGGAACAAAGCCGATCAGTTCTTGGGGTTCAGGGCGGCGCAGCAAATGGCGGATGAAGAGCGCGTGCCACGCGTATTCCGTGACCACACGCGTATTGAGGCGATGCTTTGGATCGGCACCGGCGAAGAGATCCTGGACAAACAGTTCCTTGTGCTTGGCAAACGATATGAAATCGGCGAGCAGGCGATCAAATTGATCCTCCGTCATTGACTTCGAGTTGTCCCACCAAATTGCCTTTTCAGTCTCGGCGTCGCGTACGACATATTTGTCTTCGGCCGAGCGGCCGGTGTGCTGGCCCGTCTCGACGCAAAACGCGCCACTGCTGGAAAGCTTGCCTTCGCCGCGCCTGATTGCAATTTCGACGAGGTCGGCTGGAAGCATGTTGCGGCGGATTTTAGGGGACGATTCAAGGGGAAAGAGTTGAATGGTCATCGAAAGCTTTCTTTTGCAATCCGCGAGGGTCTAGTCGTGACGTGAGCACTGCATAGTGCGTGAACGGCTCATGCATGACGGGGCCAACTCTCGTGCCGCGCCTTCAACTATTCACTTATGGAACCACATACCAACGGGGCCCAATTTTACAGCTGTAATGCGCGCACTGGTCCCATCCATGGACTACGGGAGCCGGCCTATCGTCTCAAGCTGTCCCTTGGTCGGCATACGAAAGTCGAAGGCTGCAACCGTCCAACCCAAGGATATACCAGCATTTTCCGAATATTTTGTTGCGCAGATTAGCGGTTGCAGAGATTCCCGCCAAGACCCCAATTTGCTTTGCAAACAGGAGTTGATACTGCCTTTGCTTGCGGCCCGGCCCCTCCTCGCCTATTCAGGTATCATTCAGGCTCATAAAGCGAATTTGGCCGCCGCCACAATTGGTGCAACATACGGCCATAGAGCCCCCGATACCGGGTTGCCCCAAATCCCGCGGGCTTGAGAGGAAACGATGAAAGAAAAAAGTACGATCGCTCTGGTCGATGACGAGCGCAACATTCTTACCTCCCTGCGCTTGGCACTTGAGGCCGAGGGTTACAAGGTTCGCACCTACAGCGACGGCGTCTCGGCGCTGGAAGCCTTAACCGAAGAGCCCGCCGATCTTGGCATCTTCGATATCAAGATGCCACGCATGGATGGCATGGAACTGTTGCGCAAGGTGCGCCAGCAGTCGGCGATGCCAGTCATCTTCCTGACATCAAAAGACGAAGAAATAGACGAGCTGTTCGGCCTCAAAATGGGCGCCGACGATTATATTGCCAAACCTTTCTCGCAGCGGCTCATCGTTGAGCGCGTCAAAGCGGTTCTACGCCGCGTTGCGCCCAAGGACGGAGCAAGTGCGGAAGAAGAAGCCAAACGCGTTCTCGAGCGCGGTAAGCTAAAGCTCGACCCGGAACGCCACACCTGCCACTGGGACAACAAACCTGTCACACTGACTGTGACAGAGTTTCTTATCCTCCAAGCCTTGGCGACAAGGCCCGGCGTAGTGAAAACCCGCGACGCGCTGATGGACGCGGCCTATGACGATCAGGTCTATGTTGACGATCGCACGATTGACAGTCACATCAAGCGCCTGCGCAAGAAGTTTAAACAGGTCGATGACGATTTCGATGTCATCGAAACCTTGTACGGGGTCGGATACCGTTTCAAGGAATGAGCACCAGGGCGGCCAGCTGGCTATGGCCGGCTTGAAACGAAATGGCGCGCGACATGAATGACCTGTCGGAAACGGCGCGCCTGTACGAGGCGCCCGGAAGACCAATAGTAGGTGCCGCCGGCTCCGCAGTGGCGCCCTCCTGGTCCACGGCTGTCTCAAACATCCGCGGACCGCTTTCCCGCTGGTGGGCGCGCCAGCCCATTCCGCGTTACCTGTCACGCAGCCTGCGCCGGCGCATCCTGATGTCCAACCTGCTTGGACTATTGGGTTTGCTGGGGGGCATGCTGTATCTGAGCCTTGCGCATGGATGGCTGCTCGATGCCAAAGTCGACGTCGTCAAAACGCTGTCGCGGATTACAGCCGAGGCCGTGGCCTACCGGGCCGTGAACATCAACAGCAGGGCACTCTTGGATGACGGAATGCCGGAGACGACGGCGCCGCGCGTGCAGCGCGATGATGCCTTCGCCTCTCTGGAACTTCCACTCAGCCCCGAACGGGCAGCCCCCGTTCTCAAGAAGCTTATTCAACCAACGGACTTATCGGCGCGCATCTATTCGCCCAAAGGAACGCTGATTGTTGACAGCGAAGTGCTGTTTGGCCGCGCCAACGGCGAGAGCGCCGCGCCAATCAACCTAACGGGAGAAACGCCGCGGCTGAAAAATTTCTGGACGCGGCTTCACTATTGGCTAATCAACAAGGAGCTGAAAGTCTACCGCGAACTCGGAACCGCAAACGGCTTCCTCTATCCGGAAGTGAAGAGCGCCGCGCAAGAGGGCGTCGAAAGCCCAATTCTGTTGCTCGATTCCCGCGGCCAACAAATCATCTCAATGGCCTCCCCGATTAAGCGCGGCAACAAGATCCTCGGCGTGCTGCTGCTGTCGACCCGGCCGGGCGAGATTGACGATATTCTTTGGGATGAGCGCCGGTTGATATTGCAGATCGCTGCGATCGCATTACTCGCGTCGATCATTTCTTCGCTGTTTCTGGTGCGTGCCATCGCCGGCCCCATGAGCCGCCTTTCGGAAGCGGCCGAAGATGTCAGCCAGAACATCGCGTCGCGCCAGGACCTGCCTGACTTCTCCGACCGGCGCGACGAGGTGGGTCAGATGGGGCGCGCATTTCGCGCCATGACCAGCGCACTCTACAGGCGCATCGAAGCGAGCGAGAAGTTTGCCGCTGACGTCGCGCACGAATTAAAGAACCCGCTTGCCGCAGCCCGCTCGACCGCGGAAGCGTTGACGTATGCACGCAATCAAGAGGACCGGGACGAACTCGTCCAGCAGATCCAAGACGAGTTAAAGCGCCTCAATCGCCTAATCAATGATGTCTCCAACGCCTCGCGCCTCGACGCAGAACTCGCGCGACAACATATGCAGCCGACCAACGTGCGCTTGGTCTTGACGAACGTAACTGGAATTTTCCGGGACATTCTCTCAGACGACAGCCGCGGCATCAAGTTGACCATCGACCCGGGTGCTAACGAAGCCGAGTTGACCGTGCTTGGCAACGACGGGCGGCTGGGACAAGTCTTCACCAACTTGATCGACAACGCACTATCGTTCTCGCCGGAAGGCAGCACCGTCACGGTGCACGCCCGGCCCGCTTCGGGAAGCGTGGAAGTGTTCGTCGATGACGAGGGCCCAGGAATTCCCGAAGATCGCTTGCAGACTATCTTTGAACGCTTCTACAGCGACCGCCCGGCAACCGACGCCAAGCGCGGCAAGAACTCCGGCCTTGGCCTTTCAATTTCCCGAGAAATTATTCTCAGTCATAGGGGTATCATTTACGCTGAAAACCGGCCCCTACACGCAAACGGCAGCGATGCCAACGGCAGCGGCGTTAACGGCAATTGCGGCGCGCGCTTCATCGTCCGTTTGCCGCGTGCCAATTGGGCGGGAGGCCCGCTTGATCGTCACGGATGAGTGCGTGCACGCGACGGCCATAGCGGCCGGTGGGCGGGCGGTGCTGATTCGTGGAGCATCGGGCGCCGGAAAATCAGATTTGGCGCTGCGTTGCCTGTCTTTGGCGCCAACTGCGCTTCTACCGTTCGCCGCCGCACTCGTTTCGGACGACCAAGTGCGGCTGAGACTTCAGGACGGAAAGATATTCGCCAGCGCCCCAGCGGAACTTAAAGGCATGCTCGAGGTTCGAGGACTAGGGATATTGCGCGTTCCAGCTGTCGAGGTGGCCGAAGTCGTACTTATTGCCGATCTTGTCGCGTCCGAGAGGGTCGAGCGCCTGCCGGACCCGTGGCAGCTTGCGGACATTCTGGGCCACAAGATCCCCGTGCTGCGGCTTTGGGCCCGCGAAACGTCTGCCCCTGTCAAGCTTCTAATGGCCCTTTCCAGCCTGGAGTTGCCACCTGCGTCGAATCTGACATGATCACAGCCGCCGATGAGCACTGTAAAAGAACTTGCGAATTTGCCGAACCCTTGTCACCTTCCAGGCCACCTTCCGGCCGCTTGCACTGACCGGCAGTCATTGGCGGTGCGCAACTCAGACGCGGGACTCTATTTTTTTTTAATGCAAAGGCCCAATTGACCCGGCAAAGCGCGCGGTTCGGATCTGGAATGGCTAACACCGCATGATCGGACTTGTCATTGTCACGCACGGGGGTCTTGCGGTCGAGTTCCGCAATGCGCTGGAGCATATCGTTGGCCGCCAGCAGCAGCTTGAGACGATCGCCATCGGACCCGATGACGATATGGAAGCGCGGCGTCTGGAGATTTTGGCTGCCGTGAAGCGTGTCGAATCCGGTGCCGGCGTGATCATCCTCACCGATATGTTTGGCGGGACGCCTTCTAACCTCGCCATTTCCGTCATGGATGAATCGAAAGCTGAAGTGATCGCTGGCATAAACTTGCCCATACTCGTCAAGCTGGCCAGCGTGCGCACGGAAATGCCGCTGGAAAAGGCCGTCGCGACAGCAAGAGACGCAGGGCGGAAATACATAAAAGTCGCAAGTCAAGAACTGCTTGGGTGACACCGGGTGAGAAGCGCGTAACGCAGGGCGGATAAATGCCGGAACTCATGAACAGTATGCGCCCGGAAGCCGTGGTGATCATTCGCAACATCAAGGGGCTGCACGCGCGCGCCTCCGCCAAGTTCGTCAAGTGTGCAGAAAGTTTCGACGCCACGATTACCGTGACACGCGAAGGTCAATCGGTCGGCGGCACGTCAATTATGGGGCTCATGATGCTTGCGGCGGGCCCCGGCTCATCGCTGCACATCACCGCAGAGGGTCCTCAGGGCCCCGATGCGCTGGCGGCCATCGTCGCACTGGTCGAAGCGGGCTTTGGCGAAGAGTGCGTCTGCGACGCCTAACGCTCGATCATCGATAAGCGCTGCTTCTGAATCGAACCGGGAGCGCCCTTGTGAGAGCACCCCCGGGGTTTTTCAAGTTGTCGGCGCCAACGGATTACTTCGACAAGTGAAGGTCCGTCAACTTAATGGCGATGTCGCGGAAGACAGACTTCAATGCGGCGCCGTTCTCGGCCAGATAGGCTTTATCCCTGTCTGACGCGCAGTTCTTTAGCGTGTTGATCGCGTTTTGATTGCCGCCAAGATCGAAGCCGACAGTATAAACTTCAATCCCGTCCTGTTTCATCTGGTTGCAAATCGCGATCGATTGACCCGAAGAGCTATTGCCGTTGGCACTCGGTCCCGCGTTGTTGTTGCCTACGGCTATGCCCTTATTGTCATAGGTGTAGTTATATTCGCCATCCGTCATGAGGATCGCAATCTTCTTCACTTTGGGCGTGCCGTAAGGGACGGCTTCGCTGCCGTCTGGCACGATCGACGACCATTCGGGCGAGAGCATGTAGTAGGCCCATGCCGTGCCGACGTGTCCGGCCGTGCCGCCGCCCGTCGTTAAACCACCGACCATACTGAGCAACGTGGCTTTGTCGCTGGTCAAAGGCAGAACCGTGCCAGAGACCGGCGTCGAGCACAGGCTGCTTGCCTTCGCTGCGTTGTAGGACGTTGGGAGGACCGACGAATAGACGTAGGTCTGCGTCACGAAGTTCGACGTGGGCGACGCGGCTTCATCCGTGTGCTTGTTCGGGCCCTGACGTTCGCCTACGCACGCCGAGCGGTAATAATTGTATGTCGAGGTGCTGCCGCCGCCACTATTACCACCGCCGCTATTGCCGCTGCCACTGTTGCCGTTGCCACTATTGCCACTGCCGCTGTTATTACCGTTGCCGCCGCCGCCGCCCGACATGAACGAGCGGTATTTCGGCCACGCGGCATTGGTGATCGGCGGAACGACCTGCGGGAGCATGGCTGTCGTCGGGCGCACGTCGCCCGAGAACGGCACGACGGCAATCTTGGTCCAGAACGAGCTTGGCGTGTCTGGCAACAGAATGGAAACCAGGTCAGCAGCAGCCGCCTTCATGTCGTCGCGCTTAGTGCACGGCGAACACATGGAGCCAGAGACGTCGAGCATGAGCGAGACTTCGCGATTGACGCCGGTGTCCGACCGTTGCGTGGTCGAAGCCTCAGGAGCTTCGGGCGCCGTGAAAAGCGGCAATGTGTCAACGTTGGCCAGCGCCATGAAAGGCGTGCGGATATGTGCCGAGCCCGTCGCCGTCACAGTCGTCTTGTCAGCCGATACGATGAAATGAACGGTATCGTCTTCGAGCGACAGACGCGATTTTGTGTTTTCATTATAGTAGTTCAGCGCGACTTGCTTAGCTTGGTCCGGCGTAGCGCCAGTCTGCAAGGCACGACCGGCCGACAGCACGGCCGCATCGATGGCACTGATTGTTTGATCGCGGGCGTTCAGCCAGCGGCCCATATCGACCGCGCCGCCGACCATCGCGAACATAGCGATTGCCATGAGGCCGAAGGTCATCATGACGGTTCCCTCGGTGTCACACGCGAAATCGGAGAGCCGCGCGCGCATGCGCTCGAAACCACGACGATGGGCTGCCCCGCTTTCAACGGAAGCCGAAGCAGGATTCAACCGCTTCTGAGCCGAGTACGACATTTTATGCCTCCAGAGAATATAGCCTTCAGAAAACACAGTACACCACGCACTATTTAACAATAGTGAACGTGCACCAATGCAACTTTCTAGATTTTTACACTTGTTATATTGTGGAAATACAATTTGAATTAAATTTTATGCTTTGTTTTTACTTTAAGTTATTAAATACACCGGCGCGGAAGCGAGAAAATACCCGTTATGTGAGTGATTTTATTGGGGAATATTCTGTGGGCCGATTCTGACATCATTGCGAGCGGCCAAACTAAAAACCGGGGGCGTCTTGTGTTGACACCCCCGGTTTGGGTTCGAAAATAATTTTTTGTCGGAGCTTAGCGCAGCAAGTGAAGTTCGGTCAGCTTGATGGCGATATCGCGGAACGCCGCCTTGAGGGCCGTACCGTTCGTGGCGACATAGGCGTGATCAGAGCCTGAGGCACAGCTGGCCAGCGTATCAATGGCCAACTGATTGGGCAGTTCAAAACCAACCGTGTACACCTCGATACCGTCTTCTTTCATTTTCGTGCAGATTTGGACTGCTTGCTGAGACGACGTCTGGCCGTTGACTGCAGCACCAGCCAGGTTATCGTTGTCGTCCAACCCTTTGCTGTCGCGAGGCCTGTTGTATTCGCCGTCGGTCATGAGAATAGCGATCTTTTTGAGTTTTTCGGTGCCATAAGCAGCGGCATGATTAGCCGCCGAGGGCATCACACCGTTCCACTCCGGAGACAAGAAGTAATAGGCCCATGCTGTGCCGACGTGACCGGCCGTACCACCGCCAAGCGTCAAGTTCTGGATCTTTGCCAGAATCGCAGTCTTGTCGTTTTTCAACGGCGTCATTTCACCGTTTGCGGGTGTTGAGCAGCTTCTGTTGCTGTTGTCGCCATATGAAGGCATGACGAAGTTTCCGGTGCCAGGCGCCACGTTGGTATAGGCATTGAAGCCCCAGCGTTCCGAAACGCAGCCATTATTGCGGTAACGGTATACTGTTTCAGTCCTCGCCTTCCTGCCGCTACCCGTCGTATAGGTATAGTTGCGGGTTGACGGCCAGGCGCTGGTGTTGCCAGTAGTCACGGCAGGAGCGACTAGTGCGTAGATGCTCGCTGGCGGGCGCACGTCGCCCGAGAACGGCACTACGGCAACCTTGGTCCAGGTATCCGCGCCCGGAGCTTTCATGATCAAGTTGACGAGATCTTCGGCCGCGAACTTCATGTCGGCCAGCTTCGTGCCCGAGCCCATCGAGCCCGACACGTCGAGCATGAGCGAAACTTCACGGTTGAAGCCCATATCCGCCTCTTGCTTGATGATAGCTTGCGGCGTCTCGCCGTCAGTGAAAAGCGGCAACTCTTTCAGGCCAAGACTATCGCCCAGGTCGAAGGCCCCGAGTATGTAGGTTTTGAGTTTCACGTTCCCTGTCGTTTGGATCATGCCACCGTTGTTTGTCACTGCAAAACCGATGGTGTCTTCGATCGTTTTGATGCGCGACTTGGTGTTCTCGTTGTAATAAGCTAAAGCCAAATTCACAGCGGCCGATTCATTGGTAGGGTCAGTCTGCAACGCCCGCCCAGCCGCCAGCACCGCCGCATCGACGGCCGCGATTGTCTGATCCCGTGCATTGAGCCAGCGTCCAAGATCGACGGCACCGCCGACCATGCCAAAGAGCGACAAAGCCATCAGGCCAAACGACATCATGACGTTGCCCTTCGTGTCGCCAGCAAATTCGCCGAGACGCGCACGGCAGCGTGACTGAGCTGATGTCCCATTGAGCAGGGCACGTGCCGTTACATCCCGCTCGATTACGACAACTGACATAGTAGTTCTCCCACGAATTCCGATTTCATGGGTCCACCATAATCATGAACTTGTTCAAGACGGCTGAAGCATAACGTTCGTATTTGATGCATTTTGATCGCTATTATTCTAATTATTACAATTTTATTCGAATTTTATGCTCTATCGTTACTTAGTGTTGTTGTGCGTTAATTGTACTTACTCATGCGTTTCCCAATTTATCGGCTAATATTTGTTGGTTTTTTCTCAGAAAACGAGTTGTTAGCACATCTGGTCGCAGGCCGAACACATAAAGAGTTGTTTATATCTTGTTGCGGCTAGCAGCCTCGTCGGCTATAGCAACCCACGTTTGCCTTCTGGCGCCTGGGCCTGCGACAAAACGCGCGCACCCTGTCTCCAGTGGCTCATAACGCGGGCTCGCCGTCGCTGCGCGCGCAACCCGCGACGTCCAATTCATTTCTGTCTCAAGGAGCCGCCATGAGCGCCAAACTCGACTACATCGTAAAAGACTTGAGCCTAGCCGAATGGGGCCGCAAGGAAATCGCTATCGCCGAGACCGAAATGCCGGGCTTGATGGCAACGCGTGCCGAATATGGCGCCGCCAAGCCTCTAAAAGGTGCCCGCATCGCCGGATCGTTGCATATGACGATTCAAACCGCTGTCCTCATCGAGACACTGGCCGCGCTTGGCGCCGATATCCGCTGGGTCTCCTGCAATATCTACTCGACCCAAGACCACGCAGCAGCGGCTGTTGCCGCCGCCGGCATACCCGTCTTCGCCATCAAGGGCGAAACGCTCGTTGATTACTGGGACTACACCCGCAAGCTCTTTGAATGGGGCGACGGCGGAATGCCGAACATGATCCTGGACGACGGTGGCGATGCAACCATGTTCGTCCATCTGGGTTTGCGCGCCGAGAACGGCGACACGGCTTTCCTCGACACGCCGGGTTCCGAAGAAGAAGAGATCTTCTTCGCGCTTTTGAAGAAAACCCTGAAAGAGAAGCCAAAGGGCTGGTTCGCCGGTCTCGCCAAGAGCATCAAAGGCGTTTCAGAGGAAACGACCACAGGCGTGCATCGACTTTATGAGATGCAAAAGGCCGGCAAGCTGCTTTTCCCGGCGATCAACGTCAACGACGCGGTAACCAAGTCGAAGTTCGACAACCTCTATGGCTGCCGTGAATCGCTTGTTGACGGCATTCGCCGCGGCACTGACGTGATGATGGCTGGTAAAGTAGCAATGGTCGCGGGCTTCGGCGACGTCGGCAAGGGCTCTGCGGCGTCGCTCCGCCAAGCCGGCTGCCGCGTGATGGTGTCGGAAGTCGATCCTATTTGCGCCCTTCAAGCCGCCATGGAAGGCTACGAAGTGACGACCATGGAAGACGCGATTAAGCGCGCCGACATTTTCGTCACGGCAACCGGCAATAAAGATGTCATCACGTCCGACCACATGCGCGGCATGAAAGACCGGGCGATCGTGTGCAACATTGGCCACTTCGACAACGAGATCCAGGTCGCCGGTCTCAAGAACCTCAAGTGGCACAACGTGAAGCCGCAAGTCGATGAGATCGAGTTCCCAGATGGCAAGCGTATTATCCTTTTGTCGGAAGGACGCCTCGTGAACCTCGGCAATGCCATGGGCCACCCGTCCTTCGTTATGTCGGCATCCTTCACCAACCAGACGCTGGCCCAGATCGAGCTTTGGACCAACCCCGGCAAGTACGAGAATAAGGTCTATACGTTGCCGAAGCATCTCGACGAAAAGGTCGCGACGCTGCATCTCGCCAAGATCGGCGTGAAGTTGACCAAGCTCAGCCCCGAGCAGGCCGCCTACATTGGCGTACCGGAGAATGGCCCGTTCAAAGCCGATCACTACCGGTACTGAGAAACTCGCGGAGCCACACGAACGTCTGTCTGCGACATTAAAGCGGCGTCAGAGGAACACTCTGGCGCCGTTCTTTTTTCGGCACCCCCAGCGGGCTAGCTACGGCGCGACAACGCCCGCATACTGAAATGAAGTGATTCGTGCGGTCCTGCCGCATGGTCTCGATGTTCCACGATCTCTCCGGCGTCGGT
>JAYSVT010000285.1:0-3744 GCA_043718455.1 Hyphomicrobium sp. | reverse complement strand
TAATCAGGGAGAGTTGCCGAAGGTCCGGCCCTTTGAAATTTGGCCCCGGGGGGCTGGGGGGCTGAGTATCCAGAGCCGGTTCTCTAGGCCGGGCCCTCAGGCAACGGTTAATACATTCGCTTCCCAATACGGCAGATTGACGTCGGGTCCAGGTCCCCATTTTGTCAAGGTGAGGGTATTTCGGTGCCCCGGATGTTTCCGGCTCGCCGCCGCTTGACGCGATAGGGAGTGCTTGCATTCAGCGTGACTTGGAGCAATCTTGAGATGCTAACAGGGAGGCGCCATTGAGCGACGCTGAACCCATAAAATTTCGCCCCCGACCAGCGGGCGACCGACACAAGAGAGTACAACTTTCCGGCGCCCCAGATTCCGGCACACGAGACGTTGGGCCGAGAACGGCTTTCGACCGGCACGAACTCAACATGATAATGACGGTCTACGGGCGCAAGGTTTCGCAAGGAATTTGGCGCGACTACGCCATTGATATGTTGCGAGATAAGGCAGTGTTCTCGATTTTCCGGAGGAGCTGCGAAGTGCCCCTCTATCGCGTCGAGAAAGACTTAAAGCTCGCACGCAGGCAGGGCGCCTATTCGGTCGTCGCTGCGGGCGGATTGATTATGAAACGTGGACATGATCTGGAGCGCGTATTGAGCGTGCTGGACAGCCGGATTGAAGTCGTTTCAAGCTAACCCGCCCGCTCACACTTTCCAACGCAGTTGGGCCCCGGATCAAAATCCAGGGCCCAATTCGTTTGCCGTGCTCGTTTCTCAGAAAATGGCCCGCTTAATCCTCGGTATTCATGATGCCGAGCAGATTGAGGATATGCACGAACAGCGTAACGAAGCTGCCGTAGAGCATGAAGGCGCCGAATATCGACGAGCGCTTTATGAACTCCTCACCGCCCTGGCTCGCACCCTCAAGATACATTGTTTTGATCTGCTGCGTTTCCCAGGCAGTAATGGCCGAGAACAACAGCACGACCACGCCCGAGATGAGCGCGCTGACTGTCTTGCTCGTGCCTGGGTCGGTGATGAAGAAGAAGCTCGCCAGCATGACGATAATCATGCCGATCGACGCCATGCTGAGGAAGCCGCCCCAGCCGGTCATGTCCTTCTTAGTCGTGTAGCCGACGAGGCTGGTTGCAGCGAACGTCGCGGCAGCAATAAAGAACGCTTGACCCACGACCCCTGTCATACCCTTAGACAAGAAAACGTAAACCATCGGAGCGATCATCGCGCCCCAAAGTGCGCAATATAACCAGTAGGCACCATGCGCGACCACTGCGCTTCCAGAGTAAAATAACTTGTGGGCGAAGAACCCGAGGCCGAGCGTCGCTGCAAACAGCACCCACTTCATGGGGCCGGTTGCAATCGTTGCCAGGAGTTCGGGGTTATTTACCAGCGCCAGCACAATAGCGGCGGTACCGGCAACGCCCAATGCCATGTAGTTGTACGTGCCGACCATAAACGAGCGAAGGCCCTCGTCCACGGCCAGTCCGGTCCGTGCACCAGTGCGGGCGACTGGAGGTGAATTGTAAGATTGAGCCATGGGTCGAATTTTCCTCTTCCAACCGGCATCTGGCGCCGGAGTTAACGCGAATATGGTGGTGTTCTGCGGCGCTTTCAAGCCCCTTGATCCCCCTCATTGTCCCCGCGGAACCGGCACCGGGGGCGCTCTAAGAACTGCCAGCGTGCCGAGCCCCCCAAACACCGCAATAAGACCGCCAGCAAGAGCCAGTGTCCGCAAAACGGCTACTAACGAAAACGTGAAAGGCGTCTCATCCAGCAACCAAGTCAGGGCAGCCCAGGCGGCGATTGTTCCCAAAAGCACCGCCACGACCGCCGCTGCGAGCGCCAAAAGGGCGTACTCTATCGCGTGTGCCGTGAGGATTTGGCGCCGCCGGGCACCAATCGTTTTCAAAATCACGGCTTCAAGTATGCGCCGCCGCTGCGCGGTCGCCAACGCCCCGGCAAGAACCAGTGCGCCTGCGGCCAGCGTTACACTGCCCGCCACTTGAACCGCCCTCATAACCTTGTCGAAGATCTTGTTGAATTGGTTGATGGCGTCGCGCACGCGGATGGCGCTGACCGCTGGGAATGTCTTCCCGAGATCGCGCACCAATTCGACCTCTACGCTGGAAGCAGTATTGGCCGGCAAGCGAACTGTCGCCAACAGGTTGTGAGGGGCCTCTTGCAAGACATCTGGCGAGAAGACCATAACAAAATTGATGGCGAGATTTTCCCACTTCACTTCCCGCAAATTGGCGATTGTAGCGTCCAGATTACGGCCCAAGACGTTCACCGTGACCTTGTCGCCGAGCGTTAAGTTCAGCTTTTTTGCCAAGTCTGCCTCGAATGAGACAAGCGGCGGACCGCTGTATCCCGCATCCCACCAAGATCCAGCGACGACTTTAGATCCTTCCGGAACTTCGTTCGCATAACTCAAGCCGCGATCACCATTTAAAACCCATTGCGCTTCGGGCGGCGCCTTGAGGTCTTCAACGGGCGTGTCCTTCAATTTTACGAGGCGCCCGCGCAACATCGGCGCGTCTGTCAAAACGGTACCTGGAACTTTTTCGGCGACCCGGGCAGCAAGTGCCGCATAGTCCTGCTTCGGCACATCGAGCAGGAAGTAGTCTGGTGAATTGCTGGGCAGCCGGCCTTTCAGCTCTTCAACCAATGAATCGTTTACGAGACCCACCGCGACCAAGAGCGACAAACCCGTTCCAAGCGACAAAATAACCGACTTAGTCAATCCATCCGGCGCCCCGACGTTTCTGATTGCGAGAGCAAGCTCAGGTGACTTCGGTCGCGGCACGCGGCGCGCGCCAATTGTTACGGCGTGTCCAAGCGCTGTAAATATCGCCAGCATGATCACCAGCGCACCAAAAGCAAACATCGCAAGTGTCTTGGGTTCCGAAGTGACAAGCGCCAAACCGAAAAGTGAGAGCACTAATACCCCCGTCATCCGCAGTATGCCCTTGCGCGGCCATGGCCACGCCGATTGACTGCTATCTCGAAACAGAACACTTGCGCGCACATGTTCGGCGCGCCCGAGCGGCCACAGTGCGAACAACAAAGCGACGAGCGCACCGTAGGCCGTCGCCATCAAAAGACTGCGTGACGAGATACTGAGCTCCGCACGCACAGGCATGGCATCACCAATCACCTTGTCGACGGCGCCCGGCACAAGCGCACCGAGCGCAAGGCCTATGGCAATGCCAAGAGCGCTCATCGCCAAGATCTGCACGAGAAAAATCGTTGTGATTTGCCGTCCTGTGGCACCCACGCTGCGGAGCGTTGCGATCACCTTGATGCGCTTGTCTACAAACGTCGAGACTGCATTCGCGATCCCGACGCCGCCGATCAGCAACGACGCAAGGCCAATAAGCACAAGAAATTGGCGTAAGCGTTCCAAGGTGCGCGTGACTTGCGGCGACGGATTGTGCCGGTCGAGTGAGGAAAATCCCGACTCGGGCAGTGTTTTTTGCACGCCCTCGCGAATGCTCTTCAGATTTTCGCGATCCCCAGTCGCACCATCGCCCTGATCAACGGCGTAGCGCCAGCGCACCAATGTCCCGGGCTTCACTAATGCCGTTTTCTCAAGCGTTGCGAGCGATACGAAGACGCGCGGGCCATAGGTCAAGCGGTCGGCAACACCGTCAGGCTCCGATTTCAGAATGGCGCTGACTTGAACCTCTGCCTCGCCCAGCCGGAAGCGGTCGCCCGGTTTGAGACCGAGGCG
>JAYSVT010000284.1:0-3756 GCA_043718455.1 Hyphomicrobium sp. | reverse complement strand
GCGGCTATGGGCCGCCGCGCCGATGATAGGCCGATGCCAAAGGCATCGGGCTAGGCCCGTCCCCCGAGGGACGGGCCGCGAAAAGTTGCGTGACGGTCAGAACATTTCGATCTGGTTACGCATCGGGTTCCAGAATCCGATGTCGAGCGGACGCTGTTGGCGGCGGGGCTGCATCGGCTGATTGGCCAGCCAGCCAAGCCGCTCCCTTATGCTGACGGCTGCAACACCCGCCATCATGATCTGATCGGGGTCGGGCGGCGTGACCTGCTCCAAGGCTTTGCGCTTGGTCATGGCCTGCGCCCGCTCAATATTCATCTGCAAGCATGATGGTCAGCACCCGCCGTGTGATCGCAGGGTCGGCGGCGTCCTCGCTGGCAAACCGCATCGCGCGGTCGTAATAGTCGAGTTTCCAGAACACCCGCTCGCGCTCGTCGTCGCGCAATCGTGGGCGCTCGCTCGTCCAGCGGCCATCGCCAAGCTGGTAGATTGTCCCGAAATCGCGCTCGCCGTGCGGATCGTTATCCTCGTCGAAAGCGTCATAGGTCTCGATAAGTTCGCGCACTTGTGATTGGTCGGCCACGGGCAGCGATCTGAAGCCAACGGTAGCAACGGCGGTGCAAGCAACCCCCATCGCGCTACGGGCCAAGTCGTTCAATCGGGCAATCCGTGCCGTCTGCTCGCGCGCGGTAGTAAGGGCGGCGCTCATTGAACCCGCCCCCGCCGCTCTTCGCATATCAGGATCAACGCCCCGAAATCCTCGCGCTCGCCAAGCCGGTCTGCGATCTTGCGGACGCAAGCAATCGGCAAGCCGTTCTCATTGGCAATGCCGCGCAAATAATCGTCGCGGGTCTCGGCCCGGCACTCCCGATACATCAACTGCAAATCAGACATTTCCTGCCTCCTCTCGGGCTGAAAGCCGCACTGGCTGCGACATGCGGCTCTGCCTTCCGGCGAGGATGGGAGGGGGAGGGTAAGCTGAATCGTTGCCCTGGCGCGGGCCAGCGGGCGAAGCCCGTCACACGGGGGCGACTATTCTGCTTTGGGAAACGAGAGGGCAAAGCCCTTGGCGTTCCCGCCAATCAGAAAACGGAGGCGGTTAGGCTCCCCCAGCCGCAACGCGGCACAGGCAACGGCACCCTTGCACGGCGCGACGCCAGCCGGACGCCCTGCGCGCGGGCGTGTGGGCCAGCGGGCGTCCAGCCAGTTGAGAGGCAAGAGTGCCCGCGGGTCAGCACAAGAACGCCGCACCCTTAGGAGCGCAAAGCGCGGGACAGAGTGCGTCCTCAGAAATTCCCGCTCATTATGCCACGCTCCTGATCGTAACCCGAAGGGCCAAGACTACAGGCTTGGTTCGCATATGCGAATAGAGCAGGTTGCCCAGAGGGCAGCGTCGACAAAAAGTTCTGCGAAGGAATCACCATGCAAACTTCATCTCGTGCCAATCGTCCGTCAGGCAGGACTGTTTTTGTATATTAAACAGCGGCTTAAGCGAAATACTTGATCCGATTCACAGAACAAGAGAATCAAAAATCGCCCACGTCACATTGCAGGCAGGTAATCCCGCGCCGTCGCCACATGTCCACCACCTGTTGCCGGTCATCAACCGTGAACGCGATCTCTTTCCCTTCGGTAAGCAAAAGCTCGAGCAGCTCCTCTTTGATGACGTGGTCGGCCCGAAAGTCGTGGTCTGCCCGCATGAGCAAGCGAGAGAATGGAATTTCGTTCCAGATTAACCACTGCTCGGTCAACGCTCGTGAACGTTCATTTCGCCCAGTTACCAAAATTAGCTCGAAGCAGTTAGCATCCCACAACGCTTTATACAGTGAAACCACATTGGCATTGGGAACGTCACTACCCATCTCAGCATTAAATGCCTTCCAGTCAGGCGGGCTTTGTGTGAGGCTTGCGCGCCGGTGTTCGATATTGGCTAGTGTTCCATCAATATCGAATAACACAGCTTTTATTGGATTGTGACCAGTCATTCTGACAAAATAACGCTGATCTTCCGTAAGTTTGTTAAGTGCTTACGGATGTTCTCTCTAATAGAGTTTTTCCAGGCATTATTAAAAGTAATTCCGGCACCGTTGCCTTTCAGACCCTTCAGAGAGAGGATGCCATCCTCTCCAACTGATTTTGCGGAGTGGGCGAGAATGTTTCGCTGATCTACGATTTCCGATTTCATCTGCCCGATACACGCTATGCAATCGTCGATATTGCTCATGATATTCTGATCAACGCCATTGTCTTGTAGACTCTTTCGTTTGTCATTCAGCACACTCGTCACGAACATTCGCTTTTTTTCAAAGTCCAAGTATGCCTTATTCAAGATTTTTTCTTGAAATATATCGGACCTATCGCCAAACAGTTTTAGTATTATTTCAGTGAGATAATTCTCACAATCGATCGCCTCTGAAATTATCATGCCCCTTAAAATTGCTACATTTTTTGTCCTGTCTATAAATCTATCGATAACAGCACGTAGCTTCGCATCGGCCTCGTCTCGAAGGCAAGAATGAACACCGTCCCAATTTGCAAACTCTGATTGCTTAGTGTTGTCCTGACTATAAAAGACTATTTCCGTGAGGTTTCCGCCGCCACGAAGCTGCCGCACGAGATCAATCCCGGTCTTCTCCGGCAAATTGTAGTCCAGGACTACTAGGTCGATTGGTGCGGCAAGCAGTTGTGCCTCGATTTCGTTCCCATTCTCTTCCGTCACAATACCGAGCGCAATTTCGCTGTCAGCATAGTCCCTCTCGATTGGCCCTTTTACGGACTCGACCCATTCCGGGGTGTCATCTACCCAATGAATCCGATAATTCAGTTTTATCATGGGAATACCAATTCAATTTGAGTGCCATCCGTCCGTGACGAGCTAACGAGTGACAGTGAGCCCTTCATATTTTCCATAGCGGATTTTGACTGTGAGAGCCCCAGACCTGATCCATCGGTTGTGGTGTAACCTAAATCAAATATCTTACTCTGATTATCCTTGGCGATGCCGTGCCCATTATCAGAAACCACAACTCTTAATCCACGGCTTTGTCCCTCCGAAACGCTGACAGCAATTGAAGTGGCACTTGCCTTACGGGAATTGTTGATCAGATTGTCGATTATTATTGCAATTTCCAAGGGACGGCAGGAAATCACGTGAGAAACGTCCTCGTCATTATTCCAGATAAATTCAAGTGGCCCCTTATTGTCCTTTCTCTGAATAACACCATCACATACGTTCAGGATATACTCTTGAATGTAGTTACAAATATCCATCGTGGTTGTTGTTGCTTCAAGATTGAAATTCGCCTTTGTTGCAAACTTTGTTGTTGTCGCGATTTTACGTGCCTGCCTGCTAATTTTGTCAAACACATCTAACAACTGTTCAGTGGTGTACGATTTCCCACTTGCTATCGTCTTCGTAATGTCAGCTACATAGTTTTCAATGGTTCCAGCGGCTATGCCAATGTGATGATGCAAGCTGACAATATTGCTAACATCTTTGCTCACCATTGATTTCAAAAATAGATTTTGAGTCGCCTTTTGTTCAGACTCTTGTCTGGCCTTCTCAGCTGACTCCGAAGCGGCTTTGGCTTTTGCAGCTTCAACCTCGGCAGCCCTTTCAGCCAACCGCTGTTGTTTCCGCGCACTGTCGGCTTCGGCTTCGGCCTCCTCTCTAGCCTTCGTGAGCTGAGCCAAGCGCTTCTCAACCTTGGCAGCCTCGTTTTCTAGGCGCGTATTGTTAGATTTCGCCGCAATCCTCTT
>JAYSVT010000283.1:0-11818 GCA_043718455.1 Hyphomicrobium sp. | reverse complement strand
CCTTCGCCCGCGAGAGACCCTAGCACCATGAAGTCAAAACGATGAAATTCCTCGACACCGCGAAAATCTATGTCGCCTCGGGCAGCGGCGGTAACGGCTGCGTCGGCTTTAGGCGCGAAAAGTTCATCGAGTTCGGCGGTCCCGATGGCGGCGACGGCGGACGCGGCGGCGACGTGTGGGTCGAGTGCGTAGAAAATCTCAACACCCTCATCGATTACCGCTATCAGCAGCACTTCAAAGCCAAGAGCGGCGGCGACGGCATGGGCCAGAACCGTGCCGGCGCCAACGGCGACGACATCGTCGTCAAGGTTCCACCGGGAACGCAAGTCTTCGCCGAAGACAACGAAACCATGATGGCCGACTTGATGAAGCCGGGCGAGCGACGCCTCATCGCGCGCGGCGGCAACGGCGGCTTCGGCAACGCGCATTTCAAAAGCGCAACCAATCAGTCGCCGACGCACGCCAACCCAGGCCTGCCCGGCCAAGAACTGACCATCTGGCTGCGTTTGAAATTGATTGCCGACGCCGGTCTCGTTGGTTTGCCGAACGCTGGCAAATCGACGTTCCTCGCCGCCGTTTCTGCCGCCAAACCAAAGATCGCCAACTATCCGTTCACCACGTTGCACCCTAACCTCGGCGTCGTGCGCGCGGGAGAAAGCAGCTTCGTGCTGGCCGATATTCCGGGCCTCATCGAAGGCGCGCACGAAGGCGCTGGCCTCGGCGATAAATTCTTGGGCCACGTCGAGCGCTGCCGGGTCTTGCTGCACCTCGTCGATGCCACGGAAGAAGATGTCGCGACCGCCTACAAAACCGTGCGCCGCGAACTCAAGGCCTACAGCAGCGAACTCGCCACCAAGAAAGAGATTGTCGCGCTCTCCAAATGCGATGCGCTCGACGCTGAAACAATCGAAGCCAAGTTCGCGGAGCTGAAGAAAGCGACGCGCAAGACGCCGCTCATACTCTCGGCCGTATCGGGCCAAGGCATCAAGGACGCGCTGTTCGCGCTCTTTCGCGAAGTCAACCGCACCGGCAGCGGCGGCGACACAGACGACAATGAACCCGACGCGCCTTGGAGACCTTAGGTTTGCTCAAAGTCAATCCTGCGAACGCGGGAAAGTGTCGAACACAATCACCCGTTTTCCCGGCCAAGCGCGGCCCGCATGCTGATTAAAATCGTCACCGCATTGACCGCGCGCGAGCCGGGACCTTCACCACGATGAGATTGGTGAAGACCCCGGCTCTGCGCTCACTTGCTTCGCGGCGTTCGCTCGGCCGGGGACGCGGATTGGAGAGATCGGGCGGCGGCACTGACGACGTCAGTCAAGCCAATCGATTTGCATAAGTATGCGATTTACTCCCCCTCAACCCGCACAAACCCATCTCTATTCGGCATTTTGATTTTGGGCAACGTCACGGCCGTCAATTCGTCTTTCTCGCCAATGATGCCATTCGCGTGCAGCAGATACGCCGTCACCGCGTAAATCTGGTCCGCGCTCAATGACCCTGGCGCGCCTGGCGGCATACTGCGGCGCGTGAAATCAAACAGCGTCGTGGCATACGGCCAATACGGCCCGATCGCCTTCGACATATTGTCCTTGTGCGGCGGCTTTGGTTCGCCAACCAATTCCTCCGCCGTTGCGCCGCGCCCGCCATCGCCGTGACAACTGGCACATTGAGATTCAAATATTGCTTTGCCTTCAACCGCCGTGCCTTTGCCGGGCGGCAGGCCGCGCCCATCGGGGAAAATCGTCAAATCCCACTTGGCCAGTTCTTCAGCCGTCATCGGCGTACCAAGCTGGGGCGCCCCGAGCTTCGGCGCTTGCACTGCCTCAGCCGCGACCGCCGCAGCGCTCACGCACATCACGATCAGCATCGCAAAGGCCTCACGCATAAACATGGCTGACCTTGCCCTCTTCATCGATGCTCCAAGCGACAATGGCGTTGTAATGGAAATACCCATCGCGCCCGCGCTCAGAGACCAGCACATCGCGCTCGGGTTGCACGTATCCGGTTTCGTCCGTTGCCCGGCTTTTCAAAACCGCCGGTCCGCCATCCCACGCCCAAGGAGCGCGAAAACGCGTAAAGCAGCGCGACAGCACAGGCTCTTGCAACGCCGCCTCCCCCCACGACTTCCCGCCATCGGCCGAGACTTCGACTTTGGTAATTTTCCCGCGTCCGCTCCAGGCGAGGCCCCGGATTTCATAAACGTTGGCGCCATGCATCTTCAACCCCGGCGACGGGGACGTGATGAGCGACTTCGCCTCCATCACGAACGTAAACTGCCGCGCTTTGCCGTTGGGGAGAAGCTCGGTGTATTTCGCCGTCTCGTTGCGCGCCATGACGGGTTGATCGGTCACCTGCAAGCGCCTGAGCCACTTGACATTGACCACGCCCTCCCAGCCCGGCACCACGAGCCGCAGCGGGTATCCATTCTCAGGGCGGATGCGTTCGCCGTTCTGATAGAGCGCAACAATCGCGTCATCCATCAACTTGGCAAGCGGCAGGCTGACATTCATCACCGCCGCGTCCGCGCCTTCCGCGATCACCCAAGACGATTTCGGATCGACGCCCGCCTGATCAAGCAGCACGGCAAGGGGCACGCCCGTCCACTCGCTGCAAGAGACCAGCCCATGGAACGAGCCAACCGGCCGCTGGATCGGCTCGCTGTGCCAACCGGCATTGCTGTTGCCGCCGCACTCTATAAATATGAGATGCGAGCGCATCGGATAGCGCAGCAAATTATCAACCGTGAAACTTAGGGGCTGCCGCACAGCGCCGTGAATAACAAGGCGATGATGTGCAGGATCGATTTCCGGTACGCCATTGTGGTGGCGCTCGAAATGCAACCCCGACGGCGTGATGATGCCTTCGAGCGCTTCAAGCGGCGTCCATGACACGCCATTCCCCGCGAGATCGCGGTTTCCGCCGATGTTGCGCAGCGTGCGCGCTTCGAATTTTGAAGGTTTGCCGTAGCCTGTGAACGGGAGTCCCGGTTTATGCATCCACGGCGGCGACGAGGGGTCGATCGCTATTTCGGGCACTGGCGCGGGCGACGCCGCCGCTTCCGGCTCTGCCGCTGAAGCTGTGCCTGCCGCGCCTGCAACCGCGAGTACCAGAGTGTTCTTGAGAAATAGCCGCCGGTGCAAAATGCCGTTACCGGCGACGGGGATGAGATCGTCGCCGGAAAGGCTCGCCTTCATCTATTGATCCTGAATTTCGAACCTGGATCGAACGGGTTGAACCTTACGACTGGCTTGGCGCCAACTGCCCAGCGAACGACGCGCCATCAGAGTCCTGAGCCTTCACTTCAATCGCGTCACCTGCCTTACCGCCGTGCGAGAAGCGGAAGTTCGGATCTTCGCTGATCGAAATACCGCCTTCCATCGAGAAGATCAGGTCCGCGCCGCTTTTCACTTCGATTTTGTTGACGTAGCGCGCAGGCGTATAGAGCCCGGTGAGCTGGTCCATCTGCATGCCGGTGGTGTTCGGGTGCTTGATCATGAACTGCATTTCCGCTGTCAGCGCGTCGCCGTCCTTGGAAACGAACTTCTTGATCTGCATTTTGCCGAGACTCTTGGCGGCTTCTTCCGCGTCCTTGGCGGCTGGCGCCGAGCATCCGCCCGAGGCTTTAACGAATTTTGAAATCATGTAGAGCTTGCCGTCTGTCGTCTCGGCAATGGCGCGCACGTCGGAATACTGGTCCATACGGATGCGCGTCGACAACATCCGATCGCCCGTACCGGCCGCCGCGCCATATTTAAAGGCCGCCACAACCGGCGAAGGGTTCTGATCGACGATGAGGGTCAACGACGTCACGTTCGCTGCAAAACTCGCCGGCATCTTGATCGTAATGGGCACGACCGCCGCATCTTCCGCGCGGATCGGCGCGTCCATGGAAATCATGTCTTTGGCGTCCAGCACTTCGCGGCCACCGAAGATGTCTTTGTGCAAGCCTTGCCAAACAGCGCTCGGAACAGACTCGGCGAATGCCGGAGCGAAAGCAGCCCCCGAGAGCGTCATCGCGGCGACCATCGCCAGACCGGCAGAACTTCTGCGGCGTACATTCGGTTTCAGCATTGAAATGGTCTCCTCAGTCCGGTTCGCCGGTATATTGAACATTCTACGCTAATTCGGTACGAACGGCCAATTCGTTACACCGATTGGGCAACGCACTAGAAATTTGTGCTTAGTGTTGTTAAATCAATAGTTTATTTTACCGGAGCAGCGCGGCCTCTGGCGCCGTCGATGCGCTTCCCGAACGCCAAGATGGCAGCCAAAGTGCCAATCCCGCCGACGGCCATGGCGACCGCCAAGAGCGTTGACAGATTGGCATAGTTGCCGCGATCCACGACCAGCCAGGCATTGAGATACTTGGTTTGCAGCGCGGCAGCGACGAGCGCAAGGTTCATGAGCGACGCCATCAGCGCGAACCAGCTCGCCCGGCGCCCCGGCGGCGCATAGATCGCGATCAGCGTCAAAAGCGGGATCATCGAGAGCTGCGCGAAGGGCGATGAAGCGGCCGTGTCAACGATCGCAATCGTGCGCGCGCCGAAACCAAACATCCGCTCAGTCCACTCGTGCAGCCCCAGTGTCAAACCTAGGCTCGGCAAAGAAAGGGCAAGCGTTGCAATCGTAAGCCACAACAGCACGCGCGCCACTGGCTGGCGGGTTATCGCATCGGAAAAAAGCCACGTGCCAAGCAACGCCAACGCCGTACCTATCTGTGCAAGCGTACCCAGAAACACCTCATCGAATCCGAGCACGTCCATGGTGAACCACGTGTACCCTTGGCCGACACTTGGCGCCGCGCGGAACACGAAGATAATCACCGCCGCATAGAAAATCTTACGCTTCGTCTCCGCGTCGAGATCGCCAACCACACGCCGCAGCATGAGGATCACAACCGCGAGCGAGATAGTAAAAACGATCTCCTGATTGCCCGGAATGTCCGAATAAGCCAGCGCCGCCACAACAGCACCGAACACCAAACCGCCGCCAAGAATGCGCCAATCGACGGGGCGTCTCTCGACCTTGTCGAGTTTGACCAGCATGGCCCCTGTCACGGAAATAACCGGAATGATGAGCCCGATAAGGAAAACCGTCTCATAGGAATAGACGCTCGCGAGCCATCCAGCGGTCCCCGCGACTGCGAATGCGCCAAACGAGAGCGCCAGCCGTCCGAGCACCTGAACCATGCCGAGATCGCGATTGATTTCCGCTGTCGCCCGCGGCGTGCCATCGGCGTTCGTGCGCTGCACTACTTCGGTGCTCATCGCGTCCGCCGTCACGTCTTGCAGCACAACGCCGACAATCGATAAAAACGAGCCCAAGCGGTACATGTTCTCAGGGCTTGCGAACTTTAGCCATCCGCCAGCCGCGCCCGCGAGCATGAGCAGTCCGGCCGCGATGAAGCTGCCGCCAATCAGCACGTAAACGCGCCGCTGCGATCCGAAAATGGGCACGGCATCGACCAGCTCACCGAAAACCATTTTTATGGTCCATGGCAGCGTCAGCCACACACTAAGCGACGCAAGTTCCGCTGGCGTCAGCGTCAGGCTTTTCTTGATCCAGAAGGTTTCCGCAATCGCGATGAGCCCCATGGCGCCATAGGCGAAATAGACCATGAGCAGCGGCAGATACTGCAGGCGGAACGCGCGCACCGGATTGAACAGCGCGCGCTCAAGTTGCTGCGCCATGTAATCGCGGTTCCAAACCGAAGTCTCTGTCATGCGCCCGTTAACCCTTGATTGCCCCGCACCGTTCGCCCTTTTATCTCATTGTTCACGTCACGTGTCCTGCGAGCTATGCGGGGCCGCGCAAATCCTGTTAAGACGGACAGACATAACGCACATCCCCCGCCACAGCCATTAGCCCAATAGATGTCCCGCACCTCAATCAAAAATCCATCCACAGCGACACACGCCCGCCCCGAATGGGCGAGCGCCCGCCGCATCGTCGTAAAAATAGGTTCGGCTCTTTTGGCCGACCGGGCCACTGGTAAACTCAAATCCGAATGGCTGTCGTCTCTGATGGACGACGTCGCGGCGCTGGCCAAGTCCGGCAAGGATATCGTGCTTGTATCGTCCGGCGCCATCGCGCTTGGCCGCCACACTCTCAAACTGCCCAAGGGCCCGCTTGAACTCGAGCAGAGCCAGGCGGCCGCCGCCGTTGGTCAGATCTCGCTCGCGCATGCCTATCAGGAACTGGCGCAAGCGCGCGGGCTCATCGCGGCGCAAATTCTTCTCACGCTTGGCGATACGGAGGAGCGCCGCCGCTATCTCAATGCCCGCCATACCATTGAACAGCTTTTGGCTCTCAAAGCCATTCCGGTCGTCAACGAAAACGACACCGTCGCCACGACCGAAATCCGCTACGGCGACAACGACCGTTTGTCGGCGCGCGTTGCATCCATGGTCTCGGCCGATTGCCTGGTCCTCTTGTCCGATATCGACGGCCTCTACACCGCGCCCCCAAACGACGATCCGGACGCAAAGCACATTCCGCTTGTCACCGAGATCACGCCCGAGATCGAAGCCATGGCCGGTGACGCTGGCACCGAACTCTCTAAAGGCGGCATGAAGACCAAGGTGGAGGCCGGCAGAATTGCGCTTGCCGCTGGCACCAACATGGTCATCACAACGGGCAAGATCATGCACCCGCTGCAAGCCATTTCTGACGGCGCAAAGGTCACGTGGTTCCTCGCCAAATCCGATCCTGTCACGGCAAAGAAGCGCTGGATCGCCGGGCAGCTCGAGCCTGCCGGCCAAATCACTGTCGACTCCGGTGCTGAAAAAGCTCTGCTGTCCGGCAAAAGCTTGCTGCCCGCTGGCGTCACCCGCGTTGAGGGCGATTTCGACCGCGGCGACGCCGTCATCATTCGCGCCACAGACGGCCGTGAGATCGGTCGCGGCCTCATCGCCTATACGAAGAGCGACGCCGCACGTATCATCGGCAAGAAGTCGAGCGCCATCTCCAAAATCCTCGGCTACGAAGGCCCCGACACCCTCATCCACCGCGATGATATGGCGTTGAATAGGAAGTAAGTGCGATGTAGACGTGGTGTCTGACCCTCTGGGTCTGACACCATGAAGAACAACGCCAAAGTGTCAAACCCTCCGCGTCTGACACCATGAAGAACGAGCTGCAACGATGCCTCGACCTCCCCGCATTGATTTCGAGAATGCATTTCATCACGTCATGAATCGCGGAGTCGCACGGCAGCCCATCTTTTATCGAGATCAAGACCGCACTCTGTTTCTCGATTGCCTCACCCTAGCCTGCGCCACTACCCAAATGGACACCCTTGCCTATTGTCTCATGGACAATCATTTTCACCTTCTTGTCCGCAGCCGGAACGCAAATCTATCAGAGTTCCTGAAGCAACTTTCAGGACGTTTCACCCGCGTTGTGAACGACCGGATCAGTCGCGACGGCCCTTTGTTTCGAGGCCGCGCCAATTCCATCATGATCAAGGATGACGCTCAGCTCTTGCGAACGATGCGCTACATCCATCTCAATCCCGTAGCTGCGGGACTTTGCCGGTCACCCGAACGCTGGCAATGGTCGAGCGCAAGATGCTACGTTGGCCTAGAAGAAGTGCCACCCTGGTTGGACGTTAAGCAGATCCACGATATGTTTGCGGGGACGGCACTTTGGCGGAGGTTATCGGGCATTTTTGCTCGAAGGCGTAGACCTCGAAACGAAAAAACTCTATGGCCATTTGAGATGGGATGACGGTGCCTGAGTTGGCGTCTGACCCTCTGGGTCTGACACATAACTCGCTTTTCTTCAGGGTGTCAGACCCGGAGGGTCAGACACCGCGAGATCGCGATGATATGGCGTTGAATAGGAAGTAAGTGCGATGAACAAGCCGCAACGCATCTCTGAAGACACAGCAACCCTGATGCTCGCCATCGGGCAGGCCGCGCGTGCAGCTGGCCGCGAACTCGCCGTCGCGTCAACAGCTCAGAAAAACGCGGCCCTCATCGCTGCCGCCAAAGCCTTGCGCACCGCAACGCCTGCCATCCTCGCGGCCAACGCCAAAGACATCGCGGCTGCAAAATCTGCTGACCGCCCCGCGTCCTTCGTCGATCGCCTGCTACTTGACAACAAACGCATCGAGGCCATCGCCAAAGGCCTCGAAGATATCGCAGCCCTTGCCGATCCCGTCGGCACCGTGCTCGCTGAATGGAGCCGCCCCAACGGACTCAAGTTCCAACGCGTGCGCGTTCCCTTGGGTGTCATCGGCATCATCTACGAAAGCCGCCCGAACGTAACCGCCGACGCTGGCGCCCTCAGCCTCAAAGCCGGCAATGCCGCCATTCTGCGCGGCGGCTCGGAAAGCCATCATTCAAGTGTCGCGATCCATGCCTGCCTCGTTGAAGGCTTACGCGCCGCCAAATTGCCGGAAGCCGCCATCCAACTTGTGCCGACAACAGACCGCGAAGCCGTCGGCCAGATGCTCAAAGGCCTCAACGGCGCTATCGACGTCATTGTCCCGCGCGGCGGCAAAAGTCTCGTGCAACGCGTGCAAGACGAAGCGCGTGTCCCCGTGTTCGCGCACCTTGAAGGCATTTGCCACACCTATGTCGATCGCGACGCCGACCTTGCAATCGCACTTCCCGTCGTCCTCAACGCCAAGATGCGCCGCACGGGCGTATGCGGCGCCACCGAATGTTTGCTCGTTGACAAGAATGCTGGCCCGGATGTCATGCCAGCACTCGTCAAGGCGCTACTAGACGCCGGCTGCGAAGTCCGCTGTGATCCGGCCATCAAGCGCGACGCGCGCGCAATTGCCGCCACCGAAGCCGACTTTGGGCATGAGTTTTTGGATGCCATCATTGCAGTCAAGCTCGTCGACGGTGTCGATGGCGCCATCGAGCACATCGCCAAGTACGGCTCGCAGCATACCGACGCCATCATCACAGAGGACGAGAAAACCGCGAACAAGTTCCTCGCGCGTGTTGATTCCGCCATCGTCCTCGTCAACGCCTCGACGCAATTTGCTGACGGCGGCGAATTCGGCTTCGGTGCCGAGATCGGCATCGCCACCGGCAAGATGCACGCGCGCGGCCCCGTCGGCGTCGAGCAACTGACCAGCTTCAAATATCTCGTGCGCGGCAACGGCCAGATCCGGCCGAAATAACCTCTGCGATTGGAGTGAACCTATGACCGAGCACATCACACCCGCGCCCAAACCCGCATATTCTGCCGTCATCAAACAGGATGGCGCGTGGTGGATCGGTTGGATCGAAGAGATTCCCGGCGTCAATTGCCAAGAGGAAACGCGCGAGGAGCTCATTCTAAGTCTGAAAGAAGCGCTCTCAGAAGCTCTGGCATTCAACCGTCAGGATGCACTCGCCGCCGCCGGAAGTGACTTCTCCGAAATCTCAATCTCTCTATGAAGCGGCGCGACCTCCTTCAACATCTTTCCAGACACGGTTGCATTGAGGTACGTGAGGGTGGCCGGCATTCGTGGTGGCTCAATCCAACAAGAAATATGCGAACGGCAATTCCGCGGCACCGGGAGATTAACGAAATTCTGGCACGAAAAATTTGCAAAGACTTGGGCGTGGAGCAGCCGGAATGACGGCCAGTAGCTCAAGGTCCGCATCGTTCGGCTCCATCCGCGTCCGCACACCCCTCGTGCTTGCGGGCCAGCGCATCGGCATCATGGGCGGATCGTTCAATCCCCCGCACGAAGGCCACGCCATCGTTGCTGAAACCGCCGTCAAGCGTCTCGGCCTCGATCAACTGTGGTGGGTCGTGACACCCGGCAATCCGCTCAAGGCCAATGGCGGCCTGCCACCGCAGCCGGAACGCATGGCCGATGCTCGCGCTTTCGCGCGCGGCCCGAAAATGAAAATCACCGGCTTTGAAGCCGAACTCGGCACGCCCTACACCGCCGCCACGCTCGCCTTCCTGAAATCGCGTTACCCTGACGTCCATTTCGTCTGGGTCATGGGCGCCGACAACCTCGCAGGCTTCAATCGCTGGCAGCATTGGAAAAGTATCGCCGCTTCATTCCCCATCGCCGTTGTCGATCGCCCCGGCTGGCGGCTCAAGGCACTCGCGGGCGAAGCCGCCCAACTTCTCGGTCAAGCGCGTCTTGGGGAAGCCGAAGCCCGCCGCCTGCCCACTGCACAGCCCCCTGCCTGGGTCTTCCTCACCAGCCGCTTGTCAGAACAATCCTCCACCAAACTGCGGGCCAAACGTCCTGCGCGGCCATAGCCATCTACTGTCATCTCATTGATATAATTGACCTTTATAGAACCCCTGCGTAAATTCGATTGCTCGAACCGGCGTCCCCGCTTATGTTTGAAGTGCTCCAGGCCTAAACCGCCTGGATCGACCGAAGCAGGAAAGGACCTCGACCGCTTGATACGAACCGCCTCCGGAAGCGCCCGCAAGAGCACTTCTCGCGCCAGCCCAAAAGCCAAAGCGCCGGGCTCGGCAAAACTACTGGCCGACATCGTCCACTGGCTCGACGAAGCCAAGGCCGAAGAAATCGTCGATATTTCTCTCGAGGGAAAATCGTCACTTGGTGATTATATGGTCATCGCCACCGGGCGTTCAGATCGCCACGTCGGCGCCATCGCCGATCAGCTCGCGACCAAGCTTAAAGAAGCGGGCCTGCCGCGCGTGCGCGTCGAGGGCATGCCGACGTGCGACTGGGTGCTGATCGACGCTGGCGATATCATCGTCCACGTCTTCCGGCCCGAGGTGCGCGACTTCTATAATCTCGAAAAGATGTGGAAGGCCGACGTCACGGCCGACCCTTCCGTCACGGCCGACCCTTCGCAAAGCGATCCGTCCTCGCAACACTGATGAAGCAACACGAATTCAGGCGCCGCGGCGAACAGCGGCGGCAGCCTCCATGCGCATTCTGATCGCTGCCATTGGCAAATTGAAGGATGACGCAGAGCGCGAGATCGTCGCGCGCTACGTCAAACGCTGCGAGGCGCAGGGCCGCGCGCTCGGCCTTGGGCCGCTCGAGATCGTCGAGCTTACCGAAAGCCGCGCATCAAGCGCCGACGCGCGCAAAACAGACGAAGCGCAGCGCCTCTTGAAAGCTGCCGCAGTTGCGACCTACAAAGTCGCGCTCGATGTCGAGGGCAAACACATGACCAGCGAAGCCTTCGCTGGCCTGCTTGGCAAGCAAGCTGATGCTGGCACAAAAGCTTGCGCCTTTCTCATCGGCGGCCCGGACGGTCACGGGTCAGACGTTTTGAAAACCGCGAACCTCAAACTCTCACTCGGCGCCATCACACTGCCGCACGGCCTCGCCCGCGTTGTGCTCACCGAACAACTCTACCGCGCCGCGACGATCCTCTCCGGACACCCGTATCATCGGGGGTGAAGGGTGGGGGCGTAGCACGGGTGAGGGGGGAATTATCGGTGTCTGACCCTCCGGGTCTGACACCCTGAAGAACAGCGGGCCTGTGTCCCGGTTCAGATCCATAAAGCGGATTGCCCGGTGTCAGACCCGGAGGGTCAGACACCTACCACCTACACCCCTCATGCCTGCTGCCCTCTCCCAACTTCCATAATCCCTAACGCGCGCCTGCCGAAAATATCTATTCGCTGCGGACCCTCGTAACCCTCTCGCTCAACATTCCCGCTGCTACCCGTCCCCGCGCGCATTTGTTGTGCGATACTCCTGCTCAACCGGACCCACACGGGGTTTAACGCGCGGCATCGCATTGAGCCGGGTCCGGGATGAACTGCTGGTTCGCCGCCATGCACGGCGAGCCTAATAGCACCCGCCGTCCGCCTCATGCGGAACGCATGCCTTCGGCATGACAGGTGAGACGCTCAC
>JAYSVT010000282.1:0-36700 GCA_043718455.1 Hyphomicrobium sp. | reverse complement strand
GCACCCTTCCAGAAGTTCGCATCCTCCTGCGCACCACGTTGACCGGCGCTTACGACGGAGGAACCTCCAGCGCCGTTGAGCGCGTTGCGGACCACGTTCCAAAACCCGCCGCTCACACACCGCGCCAGCGCCTCTGGCGTATCGTCGCCAAGCGCGCGATCGTCGCCACCGGCGCAACCGAACGCCCCATCGTATTTGGTAACAACGATTTGCCCGGCGTCATGCTGGCCAGCGCCGTTCGCACCTATATCAACCGCTTCGGCGTCACGCCTGGACGCAACGCAATCCTCTTCATTAACAACGACGACGGCGCGCGCACGGCAACCGACCTTCATGCAGCGGGCGCACGGATCGCCGCTCTCGTCGATGCCAGACAAGAACCCAGCGCCTCCGTTCGCAGAATAGCGGACGCAACGGGAGCGCGGCTCATCTCAGGCGTCGTTTCTGATGCCCAGGGCCGCCTCGCTGTAGCCGGCGCGCGCATTGTCCCACACAACGGGCCAGCCTTCGACATTGCCTGCGATCTCATTGCGGTCTCTGGCGGTTTCAATCCCAACGTCCAGATCACAACGCATCTCAATGGCAAATCGAAATGGGACGATGCGCTTGCCGCCTTCGTACCGGGCGATGTGCCTCAAGGCATGACGGTCATCGGCGCTGCCGCTGGAAACTTCGCTCTCTCCCGATGCCTGATCGATGGTGCAAGCGGGGGCGCCGGTGCCGCAACGGGGACTGGTTACCCGGCCGATGTCTCCGAAATCCCAACCGTCGCCGACACGGGTTACGACATCGTTCCCCTCTGGCACGTCAAAGCCGCGAAACACAAAGCCTTCGTCGATCTCCAAAATGACGTTACCGTCAGCGACATCGCGCTCGCCGAACGCGAAGGCTATCGCTCCGTCGAACACGTCAAGCGCTACACGACGCTCGGCATGGCAACCGATCAAGGGCGAACCGGTAACGTCAACGGCCTCGCCATTCTGGCTGAAATTACGGGCAAGACTATTCCAGAAACAGGCAGCACTTCGGCCCGCCCGCCTTACACCCCTGTCGCCATGGGCGCGCTCGCCGGACATCATCGCGGCAAGGACTTCAAGCCAACGCGCCTGCCGCCCTCTTACGATTGGGCCAAAGAACAGGGTGCTGTGTTCGTCGAGACGGGTTTGTGGATGCGGCCGCAGTACTTCCCCCTCCCCGGCGAGACGGACTGGCTCGAAACCGTCACTCGCGAAGTCAAAACCACCCGCGAGAAAGCCGGTATCTGCGATGTATCAACTCTCGGCAAAATCGAAGTGCACGGCAGCGACGCCGCCACGTTCCTAGACCGCGTCTATATCAACGCCTTCTCGTCTCTCCCTGTTGGCCGCGCGCGCTACGGCGCATTGCTGCGCGAAGACGGCCTCGTCATGGATGACGGCACTTGTGCGCGTTTTGCACAAGACCGCTTCTTCATGACCACGACGACCGCCAACGCCGCCAAGGTCATGCAGCACCTTGAATTCTGCCATCAGTGGCTCTGGCCAGACCTCGACGTGCAGATGACATCCGCCACTGACCAATGGGCGCAATATTCCGTCGCCGGCCCCCGCGCACGCGAACTGCTCGCGAAAATCGTCGATGCGCCTTTTGACATTTCCAACACGGCATTCCCGTACATGGCAGTTGCCGAACTGACGGTCTGCAACGGCGTCAAGGCCCGGCTCTATCGTCTCTCGTTCTCAGGCGAACTAGCGTACGAGATCGGCGTACCGGCCCGCTTTGGTGACGCCTTGATGCGCCGCCTCATGGAAGCAGGTGCTGAATTCGGCGCCATCCCATACGGAACCGAAGCATTGGGCGTGATGCGCATAGAGAAAGGCCACGTTGGCGGCAACGAAATCAACGGCACCACGACGGCCGCCGATCTTGGTCTCGGCAAAATGATGTCAAACAAGAAAGACTATATCGGCCGCGTACTCGCCGGCCGCGAAGGTTTGATTGATCCAACGCGCCCGGCCCTCGTCGGCATCCGGCCCGTCAATCGCACCGCGCGCTTTCGGGCTGGCGCGCACTTCCTTGCCAAAGAGGCCGCCGCCACGGCCAGCAACGACGCTGGCTACGTCACCTCTGTCGCCTACTCGCCAATGACTGGCCATTGGATCGGCCTTGGGTTACTTTCGAATGGTCCCCATCGTCACGGCGAAATCATCCGCGCTTACGACCCTGTGCGCGGCGGCGACACGCTCGTTGAAGTCGTCGCGCCCTGTTTCTTCGACACCGAAGGAGTACGGCTCCGTGTCTAAAACCAACCTGATTGCCACGTCCGCACTCGACGCCGCAAAGTCTGCAAGCCGCTCTCACGTCTCAATCGATGTACTTGATAACGTGAGCGTCGTATGGATCGCGGCACGCAAGGGTCAATCCGGCCCACTCGCCACGCGCTTTAATGAACTTCATGGCGTCGCCCTACCTTCAAACCCAAGATTAGCAAAGTCCAGAAGCGGCGTTGATTTCATCGGAGCGGGTCCAGATCAGTGGCTCGCCGTCGCGCCAATGGCCACGGACCTGGACCTCGCCACTATTCTCGCCGATCAGTTAAAAGGTTTCGCGTCCGTCGCCGATCAGACGGACGCCCGAACGCTCGTTCGCGTCTCAGGGGACAAAGCGCGCGATACGCTCGCCAAAGGCCTGCCCATCGATTTGCACCCGCGCGCTTTTCCTGAAGGTGCGGTCGCCACAACCCATGCCGCCCACATCGGTGTCATTCTGTGGCGGCCTATCGGTTCCGATAGCTTCATAATCGCCTGCACCCGCAGTTATTCAGACAGCTTCTGGCGTTGGCTGACGGAATCCGCCGCTGAACATGGTTTAGCCGTGACATGAGTACAAGGAACCGTGTGATTCTTTTCACTTGAATGCAAAGCTCGTCGATCTCCTGTGCTATCGCCGATCCCGTTCAAATTGTTTGAACAATCGCATTAGCAATGTCTATGATGTGCCGGAATGGCCACCAAAGGCACGCGTATGGCGGTTACCCGCAACAAGCCCGAACAAGCTGCAACAGAAGCTGAAACCCTGATCACTGGATCGGGCGCACCCAGCGCATCAGATCGGACACTGGAACAATCCATTGGCTTGCAAGTTCGCCAAAGCCGCAAGGATGCCGGCCTGAATGTCGCCGAGCTGGCGATTGCCGCCAATATATCCCCCGGCATGTTGTCGAAAATCGAGAACGGCCAGATCTCGCCCTCTCTCAACACCCTTCAAACGCTTGCGTCCGCTCTCAATCTGCCCATCGCCATGTTGTTTTCATCGTTCGAACAGCGCCGCGACTGTTCATACGTGAAAGCCGGTGAAGGCGTGGTCATCCGACGCCGGGGAACCAAGGTCGGACATCAATACCAGTTGCTCGGACATGCGCTTGGCGGCGATGTCGTCGTCGAACCTTATCTGATCACATTAAGCGAGGACGCAGTTCCTTACACAGCGTTCCAGCATGACGGCGTCGAGTTCATCTATATGCTGACCGGAGAAGTTGAATATGGCCACGCCGATCGCAGCTATCATCTGAAACCTGGTGACGCCATCCTGTTTGACAGCACCGCGCCGCACGGCCCGGAGAAGTTGATCAAGACGCCGATGACCTACCTCTCGATCATCATCTATCCTCGCTCCTGAACGTCGTTCATGAAAACGAACCGGGGATCTTTCTTGCCAGGAATAATATTTTCTCGTGAATTGACACCATCCGCGACGTTGCCTATTCTGCCGGAAGATATGTGCTGCGCGAGGCGGTGATAAAATGTGCGGAATCGTTGGGTTATTCCTCAAGAACAAGGCACTTGAACCAAAACTCGGCAGTATGCTGTCGCAAATGCTCAGCACAATGTGCGAGCGCGGTCCGGATTCGGCAGGCTTCGCCATTTACGGCTCAGGCACCGCTGACACAATCAAACTCACGCTGCGCGGACCTGAAGAGACGGACTTCAAGGCGCTTGCCAAAAAACTCGAGCGCGTCGCCAACGGCCCTGTTTCGATAACACCGCGAACTACACACGCCGTACTGTCAATCCCCGCCGAAGCCGAGAGCGATGTCCGTGGCGAACTCGCTCGTGTTGCGCCAGAAATTTCCGTCGTGGGTGCTGGCACGCACATGGAACTCTACAAGGAAGTCGGCATCCCGACAGCCGTCGCGAAGCGATTCGCGCTCGAAACGATGTCGGGCACACATGGCATCGGCCACACCCGGATGGCGACCGAAAGCGCCGTCACAACGGCGGGCGCGCACCCATTCTCGACCGGAACCGATCAATGCCTCGTGCACAACGGCTCGCTCTCCAACCACAACAATCTGCGCCGCGACCTAAAGCGCGACGGCATGACGTTTGAAACCGATAACGACAGCGAAGTCGCGGCCGCCTATCTCACGTGGCGCATGAAGCAAGGTCTTAATCTCGGCCAAGCGCTGGAAAAAGGGCTCGACGATCTCGACGGATTTTTCACGTTCGTCGTTGGCACCAAAAATGGCTTTGGCGTCATTCGCGACCCCATCGCCTGCAAGCCGGCTATCATGGCCGAGACCGATGATTATGTGGCTTTTGGTTCGGAATACCGGGCACTCGCGAACTTACCCAACATCGACAAAGCCAAGGTTTGGGAACCAGAGCCGTCAACGGTCTACTTCTGGGAACGGCAGAGCTAAGACGGGTCAACAGGGCACTTCACATGCGGACAGTCGATCTAGCAGTTACGTCACTACGCGAACTCAACAGCGACCTGCACCGGCAAACGGACGGCTCCAACGACGCTCAGTGGGAAATCCTCAATTCCCGCGGCGCCCATGCCGTCGCCGTCGGTCTTGACGCCCCGATCAACGTCGATGTGCGGGGCTCCGTCGGCTACTACTGCGCCGGCATGAACAAAAAGGCGACTGTCACCGTGCACGGCTCGGCAGGCCCCGGCGTCGCAGAAAACATGATGTCCGGCCGAGTCGTCATTAAAGGCGATGCCAGCCAATACGCAGGCGCTACCGGGCGTGGCGGCCTCCTAGTCATTGAAGGCAACGCGTCGTCGCGCTGCGGCATCTCGATGAAAGGCATCGACATTGTCGTAGAAGGCAACATTGGTCACATGTCGGCGTTCATGGCGCAATCGGGCCACCTCGTCGTATTCGGGGATGCGGGCGATGCGCTTGGCGATAGCATCTATGAGGCCAAACTGTTCGTGAGAGGTAAAGTCAAAAGCCTCGGCGCCGACTGTATCGAAAAAGAAATGCGCGCCGAACATCACGACACGCTGACCAAGCTGTTAACGGCGGCCGGCATGAACGGCGTCAAAACAGGCGAGTTCAAGCGCTACGGTTCGGCGCGAACCCTCTATAACTTTAACATCGACAACGCGGATGCGTACTGATGAGCTATCAAAACCCGCCGACCACGCCCCGCAAATCGTGGACCTTCGACGATTACACGCTCTCCGAAATCCGCCGCGCGGCGGCAACGGGCATCTACGATATTCGCGGCGGCGGCGCCAAACGCAAGGTTCCGCATTTCGACGATCTCTTGTTCCTCGGCGCTTCCATTTCGCGCTATCCGCTCGAAGGCTATCGCGAAAAGTGCTCGACCGCCGTCACACTCGGTACGCGCTTCGCCAAAAAGCCAATTGAACTCAAAATTCCAATCACGATCGCCGGCATGAGCTTTGGCGCACTATCCGCCAACGCCAAGGAAGCCTTGGGCCGCGGCGCATCTATCGCCGGCACATCGACAACCACGGGCGACGGCGGCATGACACCCGAAGAACGCGGGCAATCCAAAACACTCATCTATCAATATCTGCCGTCGCGCTATGGCATGAACCCCGACGACTTACGCAAGGCTGACGCCATCGAAGTCGTGGTTGGCCAAGGCGCCAAGCCCGGCGGCGGCGGCATGCTCTTAGGTCAGAAAATTTCCGACCGTGTCGCCGAAATGCGCAACCTGCCGAAAGGCATCGACCAGCGCTCGGCCTGCCGCCACCCTGATTGGACCGGCCCGGACGATCTCGAAATCAAGCTCTTGGAACTCCGCGAAATTACCAATTGGGAAAAGCCCATCTTCATCAAAATCGGCGGCACGCGGCCCTACTACGACGTGGCACTCGCGGTGAAGGCTGGCGCCGACGTCATCGTGCTTGACGGCATGCAGGGCGGCACGGCCGCAACGCAGGAAGTGTTCATCGAAAACGTCGGCTTGCCAACGCTCGCGTGTATCCGCCCGGCCGTCCAGGCGCTCCAAGATTTAGGCATGCACCGCAAAGTGCAGCTCATCGTCTCGGGCGGCATTCGAACCGGCGCGGACGCTGCCAAAGCACTCGCGCTCGGCGCCGATGCCGTCTCTATCGGCATCGCAGCGCTTGCCGCCCTTGGCGACAATGATCCAGCTCACGAAGAAGAGTATCGCAAACTCGGCACCACTGCCGGCTCTTACGATGATTGGCACGAAGGCCGGGACCCAGCTGGCATCACGACACAGGACCCAGAACTTTCCAAGCGCCTCGATCCCGTGCGCGCCGGGCGCCGCCTCGCCAACTATCTCAAAGTCATGACGCTTGAAATTCAGACCGTCGCGCGCGCGGCGGGTCACAATCACATCCACAATCTTGAACCCGAGGACCTGTGTGCGCTCACCATCGAGGCCGCCGCCATGGCGCGCGTACCGCTCGCTGGAACGAACTGGATTCCGGGACAGTACGGACAGTTTTAAACCCATAAGGCGGCAGTCAAAGCCGCCCTTTCTTTGTAAAACGAGGAAACGGACGATGACTCAGGATCTAGCTCAATTCGCAAAAGAACGCGGCATCCGTTACTTCATGATCTCCTTCACCGATCTGTTCGGGGCCCAGCGCGCCAAGCTGGTTCCGGCCGCTGCCATCGCCGATATGCAAAAAGACGGCGCCGGATTTGCAGGGTTCGCAACCTGGCTCGATATGACCCCCGCGCACCCTGACATGTTCGCCGTTCCTGACGCCGCCGCTGTTATCCAATTGCCCTGGAAAAAAGACGTGGCCTGGGTCGCAGGCGATTGCGTCATGGACGACAAGCACGTCGCGCAATCCCCGCGCGTTGTCTTGAAGAACCTCGTCGCTCAGGCCGCCAGCATGGGCCTGCACGTCAAAACCGGCGTCGAATGCGAATTCTTTCTGATCAGCCCGGACGGCACAACGATTTCGGACGACAAGGATAAAGCCACGAAGCCCTGTTACGATCAGCAAGCCCTCATGCGCCGCTACGACGTCATCGCGGAAATCTGCGATTACATGCTGGAACTCGGCTGGGGTCCTTATCAAAACGACCACGAAGACGCCAATGGCCAGTTCGAAATGAACTGGAACTTCGACGACAGCCTCGTCACCGCAGACCGTCACTCGTTCTTCAAGTTTATGGCACGCTCGGTCGCTGAAAAGCACGGCCTGCGCGCGACCTTTATGCCCAAGCCCTTCCCCGGCCTCACCGGAACCGGCTGCCACGCGCATATTTCCGTTTGGGACAAAGCCGGCAAGGTCAACATGTTCTATGATCCGACTGAAGAGTTAGGCCTCTCGCAACAGGGCTATCACTTCCTCGGCGGCATTATGAAACACGCCGAAGCCTTGGCCGCGATTACAAACCCGACCGTCAACTCGTACAAGCGCATCAACGCGCCGCGCACCGTCTCGGGCGCCACGTGGTCGCCGAACACCGTCACCTGGACTGGCAACAACCGCACGCACATGGTGCGCGTGCCGGGCAAAGGCCGTTTCGAACTCCGCTTGCCCGACGGCGCCGCCAACCCATATCTCCTGCAAGCTGTCATCATTGCCGCCGGCCTCGACGGCATCCGCTCAAAGTCCGACCCGGGCAAGCGCCTCGACATCGACATGTACCAGCTCGGGCACACGGTTAAAGACGCGATCAAGCTGCCGCTAAACCTGCTCGACGCACTCCGCGCCTTTGACAGGGATGCGTCGCTCAAATCGGCGCTTGGCGAAGAGTTCTCGTCCGCCTACGTCAAGCTCAAAACTATGGAATGGAACTCCTACGCCTCCCACTTCACGGAATGGGAGCGCGACAACACGTTGGATTGTTGAGATCACTGACATCGATGGTGTCTGACCCTCCGGGTCTGACACCGCTGAAGGACAGTGCTCTTGTCCCGGGTGTCTGACCCGTCCCACTGGCGGCGGGCAAGTATCGAGGGTCTGACACCGATCAACACACCCGCCAACGTCATGGCCGCGTCGCGAAGCGATCGTGCGGAACGCGCGACAGGCGGCCAACCACGACAAACAACTTAGCGTTCGGTGTCGGTGGTGTACGGCGCCGCCTTGACGCACCCGCCAAATCTGTTCCGTTGATGACGGTGTCTGACCCTCCGGGTCTGACATCGCTGAAGAACCGTTCTCATGTGCCCTGGTGTCAGACCCGGAGGGTCAGACACCATCTGGCCATTGACCTGCCGCAACCTGTGTGCACAAGACTCGGCCGCCTCGGCGCAGGCTCATGCGGTCCGCCAGGGGCGATAACAACAAACACACGGAACGGATGACGCTCGAACCCACTTCAGAAATTTCGCTTCCTGCCGAATCGCGTTTCTTCACCGGAACGGGCGCCATGACGCACAACTTTGCCTACGCAGCCGCAACCATCATCGCCCTCGCGCTCGCCTACTATCACTGGCGCTACGAAGGCTGGCGCGAGACCATCATCTTCGCCAGCGCCATCACGGCAGCCCTCGTCTCGGCGCTGACGCTCGTCACCCGCCGCTTCCTCTTCTCAGTTGCCGTCATTGCCGCCTTCATCGCCATGATCGTCATCGCCTCGGACATCAAACGGCGCTACGTCGAGATGGTCCTGCACGCCTACGACATCGTTTTCTATCTGACGTCGTACTCCACAATCAGCTTTCTTTGGACCGATCACAGCGCTTACCTCGTGGCACTTCTCGCCGCCATCGCCGCCACCATCGCTTTGGGCCGTTACCTGTATCGCACCGACTGCACCCGCGTGCCGCGTCCCATCAGTGCCGTGTTGACGCTCGTCTTTGCTGCAATCGCTCTCTGGGCCTCATATGCCAAAGGGGAGCGGCGGAATACGCTCTTCTATTGGGACAACCAGTATGTCGCTTCCTTTTACGCATCGTGGTCGGAGACGCTGGAAACACTTATGCGCGGCCAGCTGCTTGAGGCGCTCGCTGCTCAGCCAAAGCCCCTGTTCAAAATTCCTGCCGTTTGCGATCCGCTCGAGAAGCCGCCCCACATCATCCTGATCCACCAGGAAAGCGTTGTGCCGCCCTCGTACTTCCCGACGGTAAGTTATGACAAAGCACTCGATCCGTTTTTCAAATCGTTCGACGGCAAACTGTATCCCTTGCGCACCGAAACGTACGGCGGCGCATCCTGGCTCACTGAATTCTCAGTCCTGACCGGCGTTTCCACCTATTCCTTCGGCGGCATGCGCACGTTCGTGCAATCGCTCATGCAGGGAAAAATCCACGACACGCTGCCACAGAGCCTTGCGCGCTGCGGCTATCGCAACAGCGTCTTCTATCCAGTGCCGAAGGATTTCGTCGGCAACGGCCGCTTCTACACAGCAGTTGGCATGCCGGAGATCTTCGATTTCAAAGCCCAAGGGGCAACGCGCTACAACGAGCGCGATAAATTTTATTACAACAACGTTCTGACCCACATTGAGAAGCACATCGCCACGTCGCGCCAGCCCCTCTTCAACTTCGTGCTCACATCCGCTACGCACCTGCCCTATGGGTTCGCCTACGACCCTGATGTGCAGGTGGCCGGCGGCGGCGAAGGTTCAGACCCCGAGATGCACGAATATTTGCGCCGGCTTGGCATGGCCCGCATGGACTACGACGAATTTCGAGCCGAGCTTGTGCGCCGCTTCCCGGCCGAAAAATTCCTCATTGTCCAATACGGTGACCACCAGCCGGTTTCCACCCGAACAATGCTCGGCTTTGATAAATCCTACTCATCCGAAGACATGAAGCTCGCGCCGAACTCCCCCGGCTTCATCACCTACTACGCCATCGACGGCATCAACTACACGCCGCCGCCCCTCCCAAATGTGCCAACGCTCGACGTCCCCTATCTTGGCGCAGTCCTGCTCGAAGCGGCCCGCCTTCCCATGTCCGACGCCTACAAAGAGCGCCTCAGGCTTCTCAGCGCATGCGACGGCCGCTACTACACCTGCGTGCAAAAAGACGAAATCCTTGGTTTCCATCGCAGGTTGATGGATTCCGGGTTTGTCGATGCACGATAAGATTTGAAATATTCCTCACGTCGCTAATTTGTCATGCAATATTATCCGCTTAATCCGCTCAAAAACCTCCCCATAGTTACGTGCAATTAGCACTTTTATGCCACCTTAGATTGAATTTTTCAAAGGTGGACGTGCCCATGAACCTCAGTTCCAGCCTCAAGAATGCTAGTCGTGCCTCGAAATTTAAGCCGCAAAGTGCGCCAAATCCTCTCCTTGAAACCATCGTCACAGATACGTACACGGCCGCCCTTTTGACCGCGACAATCACAAGCGTCGCCAACGCTCTACATGTCCCGGGAACCACCCGAACGCAGGCTGAACTCCAGTTGTATCTGCCGCGCGATCCCGCGGTGCTCTCAAGTTTCCCGCGTTGGGCGCGGGAAGCCGGGGTTTCGCCCAAAGCCGCTGAAACGGTTTTGGCGTTCTTTGCCGATTTGGGCCCCGCGCGCCGCCAGATTGAGCGCTATTTCACCGATGCAAAAGCGATAGGTCTTGATCGCGCCAGCGCTCTGCACCGCTTAACCCTGACCAGCGCGTGGCAAGGCACCTGCCGCAGCGCTGCGGCGGCAGTCAGTCATTTGGCCTCAGAGACACAAGCTGATCTCCCCGAGCTCTACGAGCTAAGCGCGGGCGTCCTCGGGCGCGTTTTGGACGCGGCAGCTTTGGGAGAAACGCCGTGCCTCAATGGGGCTGGGCAACCCTTTCTTCCCGCGCTCCCGCAGCGACGTTCCTCTGCCCGCCGCATGCTGTGTCAACCGGCTCTGGTCACGGCCGCAAGTCTAAAGGTGCACGCCTTTGTGCGCGACGTTTCAGCCACGGGTTTCGGGCTCGAGCAGATGCCTGTTCTCGATCCCGATCAGTCCATATCGGTCGAACTTGAAACCGGACGCCGCTTCAATGGATCAGTCGTCTGGTACAAGGCCGGACGCGCCGGTATGCGCCTTAACCGTACCCTGACGCCCACCGACCCCTTGCTTTGGGGTTAAAGCCGCGACATTGGCAGGGTGCAGGTGCTATGCCAGCCTTCCCGGCAACTGATCCCGAATACCTTGTCTTGTCTGGTATGCAGGGTGCCGAGGAGTAAGGTTGCCCGTGTCTACAGCCAACAAGTCCACGACCAGTAAGTCCACGTCCGCTGCATGCGGCATTCGCGTGTTCGCAAGCTCGCTCGCGTCAACAAGCGAGAGCGTCGCGGCGGCAAAAGCTGAACTCGCCAACGAGCGCTTCCAGCACATCATTGCTTTCTTCTCGATCGAGCACGATCCCGAATTGCTTGTCGGCGCGCTGCAATCGGCTTTCCCAGAAGTTCCGATTTCTGGCTGCTCCACGGCCGGTGAAGTTGGCCCCCTCGGCATGATGCAAGGCGGTCTCGTCCTCATCGCCTTCCCTGAAACCGGTTTTCGCGTTCTAAGCGAAGTCATATCGGTTGCCGACGAACCGGGCGTCAAGCGCGCAACCGAAATCGCGCGGCGCCTTAAAGTTCAGATCAGCGGCGGCCACAACGGCGCCGCGACGGGCAACACGTTCGCTTTGATGCTGGTAGACGGTCTGTCAAACAAGGAAGAAGCGCTGACGGCCGCCGTCCATTGGGGACTTGGTGATATCGAACTCATTGGCGGGTCGGCGGGAGACGGCCTCGCATTCCGCCGCACAGCGCTCGTGCACAATGGCAGCATCGCACAGGCCAGCGCGCTGCTCTTTGTCATCGAGAGCGCCTTTCCGTTTCGCATTTTCAAGACGCAGAATTTCGAGCCGACGCCCATCAAGCTTGTCGTCACGGCCGCCGATACCGAAAACCGCATTGTCTACGAATTGAACGCTGAACCCGCCGCGCGCGAATACGCCGCTGCAATCGGGCTGTTGCCCAACGAACTCGGCCCCTTCAGTTTTGCTTCCTATCCGCTCGTCGTCAAAGTTGGCGGCGATTACTACTGCCGTTCCATCCGCAATATGAACCCTGACGGAAGCCTGTCCTTCTTTTGCGCCATTGATGAAGGCCTCGTGTTCACCGTCGCCCGCCCCCGCGACATGGTGCGCTCGACACTTGATACGATCGAAGGCATAGAATCTGAACTCGGCGGCACCGATCTCATCATCGGCTTCGATTGTATCCTGCGCCGGCTGGATGCCGAAAGCCGCCAAGTCCGCCACAGCGTCGACGAAATATACCGGCGTTTTGGCGTTGCCGGATTCCACACCTACGGCGAGCAATTCAATGCCATGCACTTAAACCAGACTTTGACCGGAATAGCCTTCGGCAAATCAAGCGGGGGCAATTAGCCTGATGTCCGAAATGCCACCACGGCAGCCTGGAACTCTCGAAAGCGACGACACTGCCCGGCGCATCGAGAAGCTGATGAAAATCAACAATGCTCTCATGCAGCGTGTTGAACGCTCGACCGACCGCCAAGCCAACGCTTACTCATTGTTTCAAACCGCCATCGGTCTTGAAAACCAGATCAACGCCCGCACCGAAGAACTGAAGAACGCACTCTCGAATCTCGAGCGCGCCAACCAGGAACTCAAAAGCGCGCGCGATGCTGCCGATCGCGCCAATCGTTTCAAAACCCGCTTCATCACCGCCGTCGGCCACGATCTCCTGCAACCCCTACATGCCGCCCGGCTTTCGCTTGGCGAACTCTCCGACGCACAGCAGCAACTCGCCAATCAGCGGCTCGCTGGCAACGTGTCCCGCGCCTTAACGACCATCGAGGATCTTCTGAGTTCCATTCTCGATATCTCAAAGCTCGAAGCGGGCGTCTTTGTGCCCACCATTCAGCCCATTGCACTGGGCGACGTCTTCGAACAACTGATTGCCGGGTTCCAACCCTTTGCCCGCAAAAAGGGCCTTGCTCTCACCTGGCGCGCCACATCTGCCGTTGTCATGTCAGACCCGCTGATGCTGCGCCGGATCTTGCAAAACTTGATTGCCAACGCAACGAATTACACCGGCAAAGGCCGTTTGCTTCTTGCCGCACGTCAGCGCGGTTCATCGGTGCGCATTGAAGTGTGGGATACGGGACCTGGCATTCCCTCAGCAGAACGCGACAGGATCTTCGAAGAGTTCCAACGCGGCGCGGCATCCGAGACAACCGGCGGCGTGGGCTTTGGTCTTGGCCTTTCCATCGTCAAGCGTATGGCGGAATCGCTCGGTCATCCACTTGAGCTTTGTTCGCGCGTCGGACATGGAACGCGCTTCGCCATCACCGTGCCGTCAACCCAGTCACCCGCTCTACAGGGCCGCACAACGGCCGATATTCCGCCCCTTCCCGCCTACGGCCGCCTCGATATTCCGATCATCGTCATCGACAACGATCTGATCGTGCTTGAGGCCATGCAATCGCTCCTCATCCGCTGGGGTGCGGACGTGCGCCTCGCCCGCGATCTCGACGATATTTCCGAACTGATGTCGGACAACAAGCTGCGCCCGGCCATCATTCTGGCTGACTTCCATCTTGACGGCGGGCAAACAGGGCTCGATGCCATTGAGCTGATCAGAGCCCGTAAGGGCGCAAATATTCCAGCCATCCTGATCACGGCCGATCATACGCCCGAGTCAGCTGAAGCCGCGCGCCGGCACAATTGCGAAGTGCTGCACAAGCCGGTCAAGCCCGCCGAGTTACGCGCCCTGATGCAACACATGCTGACCTAGTTGAAGTTGTCCTAAACCAAGCCCGCTTAATCTGTCTCGCCGTCAGGCGCGGCAGCGCTCAGAATGGTATCGAAATCGATTTTCTGGGCTTCAATGACGGCTTGCGTGCGCGACGCGACATTGAGCTTGCGCAAAATCTCCGAAACATGCGCCTTGACCGTCGTCTCTTCGATCTTGAGTTCGTGCGCTATTTGCTTGTTTAACAAGCCCTGCCGCAGCATGCGCAACACGCTCAGTTGCTTCGGCGTGAGCGCGGTCAGGCGCTGTGCTAAATCGGCTTTACCAGTCGCGGTCACCGCCGGCCCCGGCGGATGATAGCCCTTCGGCAAAGTTACCGAACCGTCCATGACAGTTTTCAGCGCCAACGCTATTTCATCGCGGCTTGCAGACTTGGCGATGAAGCCTGCTGCTCCATAGCCCATGACCTCCTGGACGATCCTTGGATCTTCCAGCGCCGACACAACCACAATAGGCGTTTTCGGATAGAGCCCACGCAACTCCAGTAGGCCATCGAAACCCCGCGTGCCCGGCATCGAAAGATCGAGCAGAACGGCATCGAACCGCGCCCGCCCCTGCAGTGCAGTTTTGGCGTCCGCGATCGATGTCGCTTGAACCGTCGATGCGTCGGGCAGCGCCGACGCAATGGCCCGCTGCAACGCTTCGAGAAAGAGCGGATGATCATCGACGATCAGAAAATTCGCCGGTCCTGGCAAGTTCGCAGCTCCGAGAGATCAGTCTCAGCTACCGGATAATCCGGTCGCGTGAAATCTTATCAAAATTCTTAGAGCACCCTATAGGCTCACAAATTCGTCTGCGCTAGTGGTCGATCCACTCGCCCGCTTAGAATTCGGCCAATACGCCCCTGAGATAGTTGCCATAGTCGTTTTTGGCGTAACGCTGCGCAATCAGCCTTTCCAAATCGCTTGGGCTGATAAAGCCCTGCCGGACCGCAATTTCCTCTGGACTTGCAATCTTCAATCCCTGGCGTTTTTCAATGGTCGCAACATAGTTTGCGGCTTCCAACAAGCTGTCAGGCGTCCCTGTATCGAACCACGCAAACCCCCGGCCCATCTTCTGGACCGCAAGATCGCCGCGCTTCAAATAGGCGTCGTTGACGCTGGTGATTTCCAGTTCTCCGCGCGCAGATGGACGCAACGACTTCGCAATCTGCACCACGTCATTGTCGTAGGCATAGAGGCCGATGACGGCCCAGTTCGATTTTGGCTGCTGCGGTTTTTCTTCAATCGACGACGGCTGGCCGCGCGCATCGAACGCGACAACGCCATAACGTTCCGGATCGGAGACGTGGTGCGCAAATATCGTCGCCCCGCGCCGCGGCTCGAACGCCTGGCGCACGACATCCGACAGCCCATGCCCGAAAAAGATGTTGTCGCCGAGCACCAGCGCGCACGGATCCTTGCCGATGAAGCGCTCGCCGATAATAAACGCCTGCGCCAGTCCGTCCGGCCGGGGTTGCTCGGCATAGGAGATGTTGAGGCCCCATTGGCGGCCATCGCCAAGGAGTGCGGCAAAGCCCGGCAGATCGCGCGGTGTCGAGATAATCAGAACGTCGCGCACACCGCCCAGCATCAGCACAGAAAGCGGGTAATAGATGAGCGGCTTGTCGTAAACCGGAAGTATCTGCTTGGATACCGTAAGCGTCATCGGGTAGAGGCGCGTACCGCTGCCGCCAGCGAGAATAATGGCTTTCATACTTGTCCCCGTGCCCCGAGCAACCTAGGCGGCTGCCGATTTCTTCTTCTTGATCAGCCCGAGCCGCTCGCCGCTGTAGGTCTTGAGCCGCAGCGGCATCCACCACATTTCATTCGTGACGTACCAATCGACCGTTTTCTGCAAGCCCGTGTCGAATGTTTCCTTCGCGGCCCAGCCCAGCTCGCGCTCAATTTTCGACGAGTCGATTGCATAGCGGTAGTCGTGACCCGGCCGGTCTTCGACAAACGTTATTCCCGATGTGTGCGAGGCGCCGTCCTCGCGCGGGCTCAAATCATCCAGCATCTCGCAGATCTTATGAACTACCTGCAAATTGCTTCGCTCGCTTCGCCCGCCAACTGCATAGCGCTCGCCCGGCACGCCTTTGCTCACCGCCAGAAACAATGCGCGCGCATGATCTTCGACGTGCAGCCAATCGCGCACATTGGTGCCCATGCCGTAGACCGGCAACTCGCGGCCCATCATGGCATTGGTGATCATCAAGGGGATAAGTTTCTCAGGGAAGTGGTAGGGACCGTAGTTGTTGGAGCAGTTCGACAGCACAACCGGCAAGCCGTAGGTGCGGTGCCAGGCCAGCGCTAAGTGATCGGACGCTGCTTTGCTCGCCGAATACGGAGAGCTTGGATCATAAGCGGTCGCTTCGGTGAAATATCCCTCGTCGCCGAGGCTGCCGAACACTTCATCCGTTGAGATGTGTAGGAACCGGAACGCTTCCTTACGCCGTTTGGGCAACTCCGCCCAGTAGCTCCGCGCTGCCTCCAGCATGGAGTACGTGCCAACGATGTTTGTCTCGATAAACGCTGCCGAACCCGTGATCGAACGGTCTACGTGGCTTTCGGCAGCAAGATGCATGATGGCGTCGGGCTGTTCGAGCCGCAGAATATCAGCCACAGCCTTTTGATCGCAGATATTGAGTTCATAGAACGAATAATTTGGCCGGTCCGAGATCGGCTCGAGAGACGTCAGATTGGCGGCATAGGTCAAACAATCGATATTGACTGCGTCGATGCCGAGATCCCGCACCAGCAACCGGCAAACTGCCGAGCCGATAAACCCGGCTCCACCCGTGACTACGATTTTCATGTGACGCAACTGGACAGGGCGGGAACTTCTAGTCATCACGTGGCGGCCGTACGCTGGAAGCCGCCCGGCAACCGCGACCGCACACCACTCGCCTCAAACTCTCTTAGAAATGTCTTTAGATCCTATTAACCGTACTAAGCGTCCAGGCAGCACGGTGCTACGTTGCTGCCTGGATCAAGGCGTCGCCGCCGAGCGCTAGCTCAACGCTCCTCTCAGCAAATTCCGGCCCGGTATCGATGCCGCCATGTAATCCAGATTGACGATATCGACGGCCGTCGTGCCGCTATTCGTGCCGATAAACGCAACGCCGCATTCCCGGCCCGATGCGGTTGGAATATTGGTTGTGATACTGACAGTTCCAAGCTGAGCCCCGGCATCGCTGTAGATGAAGAAATCCACACCCGTAGCATTGGCATTGACGACGATGCGCGCGTGGTACCAAGTGCTCACCGCGAGAGTGGCGACCGTTGCTGATGTCGTGCGAACGGAGTTGCTCGACGTCTTGCCAACGATTGCGCCGGATGCCGGCATTTCGAAATAAATACCGTCCACGGCGTCGGCGCTTGACGCCGTGTCGTGATACCCAAACCGGTACGTCATGGCGGTGAGTGCTGCGGGCGTTCTAAAAACAACGTCAAACTGTTCGCCGCCCGCGATGCGAAAGGTGTTTTGGGCCGTATTGACGATTACGCCGCTGTTAGCGGTTGTCGAAGACCGGCAGAGAATAACGCCGGGGTGGTTGCCGTCCAGGGCTCCAGCGGCTGGGACGGTTGTGGAAGTCCCTGCCGAGATCGCCGAGATATTGAACGGCGCGATGGTCGCCGCCACGGAGCTTGGAAAGTCTGTTGCGAAAATCGGGTCTAAACGCGGCTCCAGCGCGAATAGCGCGTTATCGCCGTGCGTCGCGTCGTTGTTCTGCACCGCGACCGAGAGGCCCGCGCCCGCTCTAAGCTTGAACGTGTCGCCGCCAATCGCAGAGCCCGATGTTGTGCCGTCCGTGATCGTGGCATAGGCGTTACTCAAACCCGCTCCAGCGCCCGGAAGGTCTGAAAAATCGATCTTGCGCAATTCTCCCGTGCTTTCCTCGATCATGATCTTATCGCCGGCACCAAACGCCGTACGGTCGGTCAAGGCGCTGATTTTAACGTAAGCCGGATCGCCGGTTGTCGCGGCGTCACGCAACAGCAGCGAATAGGCAGCAGCATCTTCAAGCTTGGTTAGAGTAACGTTATTGTCGGCGATCTTGCCTGTCACAACTGCGTTGTTTGCAATTGTAAGTGCGCCCGAGCCGGTCACTTCGCCTGTGTGCGTCGCGTTTGTCACAAGTGCGCTATAGAGCGTATTGACCGCGTTATCCCCGGTGTTCGCGCCCGTCGCCGTACCGCCGCCCGTCGCGAAATCCGCGTCTGTGCAGGCCGTGTTGAACTGCGCAATCGTTCCCGCTAAGCCAACGATACTTGTCTGGTCGCCCGAGTTCGTGCCCGCCAAGTTCAAAAGCGTCTTGGCCTGCGCCACGGTCAAGTCTTCAGGATCTCCCGCCGCCGCCGTCACGCGCCCCTTGAATGTCGCCGTCGGCACATTCGCCAGTTTGGCGTTGGTCACAACATCGGCGTCAACAGTCCAAACGGCCCCGGTTCCTGACACCGTAACGTCGCCCTTGTCGCCGTCGGTCACGCCGCCAAACGATGTATTGGGAAACGAGCAAGCGCCCGTCGTCCGGTTGATGATGATCGCTTCGTTGAACGCCGATCCGTTTGGGCTGACCTTGAAGTGGAAATCATCGTCGCCAGTCAGGCCGATCTCGGCGCGTCCTGAAAACGCCGACTGAAACAGAAAACTCGCAGTATCAGCAACCGCCGCCTTATTGATCTTGATCTGATGCCCGCCGGTGCCCGCGTGATTGAACAGCGACGCGGCCGATCCAACCGACAAGCGGTTGGTCGTGTCGGCAGTTGCGTTGATGCCGAGCGTCGCGGGATTGAGCAACGTGTAGCGCGCGTCGCCGCGCGCGTTGTTGTGATACTGCGGGTGATCGTCGTCGCCGAGGCCGGTCAGTGCGCCGTGATCCGTCACGCCGCCACCGCCGCCACCCGCTGATAGCGCCGTCCAAGCAACGCCATCAAAGGCAACGGCGATATTTTCATCCGCTACCCACGAGATCCAACCCTCTTTGGGGGCATAGAACATCCACGCGCCATCTTGATAACCGGCGACTTTTTCGGCCTGTCCAGACCACACGCCCGTTGGCGAACTCGCAACGATGTAGCGGTCACCCTCAACCGGCGTCGCGGGCGGGGCCGTCAAACTCCGGTCGAGCACCGATAGCTGCAAAATCGCGTCTAGCGTCCGGATAGCTTCGTTGTGGGGTACGTGTTTTTGTGATTGGGCGGCCAAAATATAGGGCAACCCGAGATTTGGCGTATCAACCATCGCCGGCCTTTCCTCAAATTCGTCCTCCCTGACAAATCCGAGAATAAGCCCGCTGGAGGGGGGCGGGGAAAACACCAGCTAAAAAAATTTGCGGTAACCATGCGCGCGTCGTCGTCTTGATCATAATTGGCTGTAACCCCGGCGCCACGCCAACCGTTGTGCTTATTAGGCTTTTTGACACACAGCCGGACTTCTACACACCGCCCATCGGCGGCTGCCGTGTTGACCGTTTCAGAGGCGCCCTGTACGCGTTCCGGGATGCCTTAACGTTACGAGAGGCTTTTTTACCTTGATCCGTGCGCCGCTCCCGGAGTTCCGCATCCATGCCGACTGACAAAATTGCCGTCATCGGCCTCGGTTATGTCGGCCTGCCGCTCGCCATCGAGTTCGGCAAGACCTTTGAAACCTATGGTTTCGATCTTTCAGCCGGCAAAGTCGCGGCCTACAACGCACATGTCGATCCCGCCGGTGAAATGACGGGTGAGGACTTCGAAGCGGCCCAGCACCTCGTCTGCTCAACCGACCCCGCAATCATCGCAAACGCTAATTTCATCGTCGTCGCGGTGCCAACGCCCGTCGATAACGTCAACAATCCCGATTTCACGGCCCTCGTGAAAAGCTCCGAAACGGTCGGGAAATACATCAAGCCGGGCTCGATCGTTGTTTTTGAATCAACCGTCTACCCCGGTGCTACGGAAGAAATATGCATTCCCATCATTGAGCGCATCTCGGGGCTCAAATGGAAGACGGATTTCTTCGCTGGTTATTCGCCTGAGCGCATCAATCCCGGTGACAAGGAACGCACGCTCACCAAAATCACCAAAGTGGTCAGCGGCGACACGCCCGGAACTCTGAAAAAAATTGCCGAAGTTTATGGCGCTATTATAAGGGCGGGTATCTATCAGGCGAGCAGCATCAAAGTTGCCGAGGCCGCCAAGGTGATCGAAAACACACAGCGCGATTTGAACATCGCTCTCATGAACGAACTCGCCGTCATCTTCAAAAAAATCGGCATCGATACGATGGAGGTCTTGCAAGCGGCCGGCACCAAGTGGAACTTCCTGCCCTTCCGGCCCGGCCTCGTCGGCGGTCACTGCATCGGCGTCGATCCCTATTACCTGACGCACAAAGCCGAACAACTCGGCTATCATCCCCAAGTCATCCTCGCCGGCCGGCGCATTAACGACGGCATGGGGCAATTTGTTGCCGGCGAGACCGTCAAACAAATGATCGCCCAGGACTTCGCCATCAAAGGCGCCAACGTCATCGTGCTCGGCATGACCTTCAAGGAAGATTGCCGCGACATCCGCAATAGCAAAGTCATTGACGTCGTGCGCGAACTGCAAAGCTACGGCTGCACGGTTCACGCGCACGACCCCATTGCCGATAGCGGCGAATGCGAACACGAATACGGTATTGGCCTGACGCCTTGGGACAAGCTTCCAATTTCCGACGCCATTGTCGCCGCCGTCCCGCACAAAGCCTATCTCGATATGGGCCCAGTCAAGCTGATGGCCAAACTTAAACCGAATGGCATTTTTGCCGATGTTAAATGTGCGTACGATCCTGCTACCATCACGGACGCGGGCGCACGGCTCTGGCGGCTTTGACAATCAATCGGCCTTAAACTTAGGACACTACTGCAATGTGCGGTTTCGCGGGCTTTTTTGGATTAAGCGGCCCCGCGTCCGCAAGCGACGCCATCGTCAAGCGCATGGCCAGTGCCATCCGCCATCGCGGACCGGATGACTCCGGCACTTTTGTCGATGAAGCATCAGGCCTTGCGCTCGGCCATCGCCGCTTATCCATCATCGATCTCTCGCCCGCCGGTCACCAGCCCATGATCTCGTCCAGCGGCCGCTTTGTCATTGCCTTCAACGGCGAGATTTACAACTTCGCTAGCCTTCGCACGGAACTCGAATCGTCAAACCTCGCTCCCCATTGGCGCGGCCATTCCGACACCGAGGTCCTGCTTGCGGCCATCGAAGCCTGGGGTACTGCCGCCGCTGTCAAACGCTGCGCAGGTATGTTCGCGTTCGCCGTCTTCGACCGCCAAACTCGCACACTCACTCTTGCCCGCGACCGCCTTGGCGAAAAGCCGCTCTACTACGGAACGTCGGGCGGCGTTTTTTTGTTCGGCTCCGATCTCGCAGCGCTGAAACAAAATCCATCATGGCAAGGCGAGATTGATCGCGATGCGCTGACGTTGCTTCTGCGTTACAACAGCATTCCGGCGCCCTATTCAATCTATCGCGGCATCAAGAAGCTCTTGCCCGGCTGCATCCTGGAATTCAAAAGTGGCGTCGAACCGCGCGTCACACCCTATTGGGATGCGGCATACGAAATCACTAACGCTTCAACCAATCCTTTTTCTGGCAGCGCCACTGAAGCTGTCGATGAAACCGAACGCCTGATACGCCAATCTCTTTCCGGGCAAATGATCGCCGACGTTCCACTTGGCGCGTTCCTTTCTGGCGGCATAGATTCTTCAACCGTCGTCGCCCTCATGCAGACCATGAGCACGCGGCCGGTCAAAACATTTTCCATTGGCTTTCATGAAACAGGTTACAACGAAGCCCCGCATGCCAAGGCCGTCGCCCAGCACCTCGGCACCGATCACACCGAACACTACGTCACCGAAGCCGAAGCCCTCGCGACCGTCCGGCGTCTTGCCGCCGTCTACTCCGAACCCTTTGCCGACAGTTCTCAGATCCCAACGCTCCTCGTCTCCGAACTCGCGCGCCGCCACGTGACAGTTGCACTCTCGGGCGACGGGGGCGACGAACTTTTTTCCGGCTACACACGCTATGCCCTTGGGCAAAAAACTTGGGACCGGCTGCGCCACATCCCGGCTCCCCTCCGGCGCACTATCGCCAAGGCCGTCACCGCTGCTGGACCCGAGGCACTCAACCGGCTGCTCCGGCCAGCCACTAGCTTGTTACCACAACGATACAGGACGCAACGTCCCGGAGACACCCTTGTCAAAGGCGCAAGCGTCGCCGCCTTGAACTCACTTGACGATGTCTATCGCGTTCTCGTCTCGCATTGGCAGGCGCCAGCCGATCTTGTCATCGGTGGCAGCGAACCAGCGCTCCGCCATTCCAGAGACCTGCTCCAAGATCTCGATCCCGTGCGCCGCATGATGCACGAAGATCTCGTGCGTTACCTCCCCGACGACATCCTCACGAAAGTCGATCGCGCCGCCATGTCCGTCAGTTTAGAGACGCGCGTACCGCTCCTCGATCATCGCCTCGTCGAATTCTCTGCCTCTTTGCCGATGCACATTCTGCGTCACGAAGGCCAAAGCAAATGGCCCCTGCGCGAAATTCTCGACCGGCACGTACCGCGGCACCTTATCGACCGGCCGAAAATGGGCTTCGGGATTCCGCTTGATACTTGGTTGCGCGGACCGTTGCGCGACTGGGCTGAAGCGATGCTCGCTGAGCAGCGTTTGATCCAGGATGGCTTCTTCCATCCTGCGCCCATCCGCAAAGCGTGGTCTGATCATCTCTCCGGTAATCGCAATATGCACCACCCGCTTTGGGTTATTCTCATGTTCCAGTCCTGGCTCGACCGGGAACGGCGCGGTGACGTATGACGAAAAAGAAACTCCTCTATCTCGTCACTGAAGACTGGTACTTCGTGTCCCATCGCCTCGCGTTGGCCGAGGCCGCCCGCGAAGCCGGCTACGATGTCACCGTCGTCACTAACGTTGCCAAACACGGCGGCATCATTCGCAACGCGGGGCTTAATCTGATCGCGGCCGATTTTGACCGCTCCGGTCTCAATCCGCTTCGCGACAGCGCGACAATCGCCAAACTCGCCGCCATTTACCGCCGCGAAAAGCCCGATGTCGTGCATCACGTCGCCATGAAGCCCGTGCTCTACGGCTCAATCGCCGCGCGTGCCGCAAATGTCCCGCGCGTCGTCAACGCCATCATGGGGCTCGGCTACGTGTTCACTTCTGAAAGCGCGAAGGCGATAATTCTGCGCCCAGCGGTGCGCTTAGCCTTACGCGCCGCTTTGTCGGCGAAGTCATCGCGCGTCATCGTCCAGAACCGCGACGACCGCGAACAACTCATCACGTCTCAACTTGTTAAAGAAGCTAACGTGCGCCTCATCCGCGGCTCCGGTGTCGATATCGCTAATTTTTCAGTAACACCGCCGCCCGCTGGCCGGCCGCGTGTCGTGCTTCCCGCCCGCCTCCTGCGCGACAAGGGCGTCGTCGAATTCATCGAAGCCGCGCGCCTCTTGAAACGCGACGGCGTCGACGCCGAATTTATTCTTGCTGGCGCACCCGATCCCCTCAATCCAGCGTCCCTCAACCAAAACGAAATCGACGCTTATGTGCGCGAAGGCATCGTCACCGATCTCGGTTGGCGCGACGACATGGCGTCGGTCTTCGCTGATGCGACGATCATTTGCCTCCCGTCCTATCGCGAGGGACTTCCCAAGGCGCTGCTCGAGGCCGCAGCATCTGGCCGACCCATCGTCACGACGGACGTTCCCGGTTGCCGCGAAATCGTCCGGCACGACGTCAATGGCTTGCTCGTCCCCGCTCGTAACGCACACGCTCTCGCCGCCGCGTTGCACCACTTGATCGCCGATCCGGTTCTTCGTGCCAGACTCGCCACCGCCGGTCGCGCAATCGTCGAAGCCGAGTTCACATTGCCCCGCATCATCAGTGAGATACTCGCGGTTTATTCCGAGCCGTAACTCACGTCCCTCTCGGCTTCGCGCGCGCCGTCGCAATCGCGTTCGCCGGATCGTCGGGCCAGACGTGTCTTGGATACTGCCCGCGCATATCGGCTTTCACCGCCGCCCATGAACCCGCCCAAAAACCGGGTAAGTCGCGCGTGATCTGAATGGGACGCTGCGCGGGCGAGAGCAGGTTCAACGTCAACGGCAAGCGCCCGCCTGCAATGGCTGGATGCTGCTTCAGCCCGAACAACTCTTGCACGCGAATGTGCAACGCGGGCGCCCCCGGCCCTTCGTAGTCGAGCGCGTGGCGGTTGCCGGTGGGCGCTACAAAATGCGTCGGTGCTTCCGCCTCAAGCTTTTGGCGCATGATCCACGGCAACAGCCCATCCAGCGCCGCGCTGAGATCATCCGCCGTAATATCGGCGACGCGCGACTTGCCCGAAAGATAGGGTTGCAGCCACGCGCAACTATCCGCGCTCATTCCTTCATCAGAGAGGTCCGGCCAATCGCCGCCCGCCTTACGCAGAAACGCCACGCGCTCGCGCAATTGCACCTGCGCCTTCGTCCACGCCAGCTTCCCTGCGCCGAGGCGCGCAATGCCAGCTGCCAACACGGCTGACACGTCATCATCTTTTTGCAGCGCCCGGGGCGCACTCGTGAGTGTGATCGCGCTGAGCCGCCGCGTTCGTTTCGCGCGCACGCTCTCAGCACTTGCATCAAAACTCAGCTCGTCGTTCTCCTCAAGTCTGTCGGCCGCGAACGCCATCACGTCCGCTTCGTCCGCTGCAACAGCCAGCACAATGCGCGTCGCCGCGGCTTTGCCCTGCAACTCTGCAACAACGAGATATGGCGCCCGCGCGAGCGGTTCCTTCACGTCAACATTTCCGGCACGCCCATTGGCGAGAAGAAACTGTCCCGGCGCGCCGCGCGACTTTGCAATGCGGTCGGGATAGGCGAGTGCCAGCAGCGCCGCTGTTGAAATACCGTCGTCACGTGCTCGCGCAGAACCGGCGCTCGCCGCTTTCGCCCATCCCAACGCAAGCCTGCGCATATCTTCCGCGCGCCGCGAACGATCACGCGCAAAACTCTCAAGCCGCAACGCCAAGTCCGCGTCATTGCCACCCATGCCGCGTTCAACCAGTACCGCTGCGATCATCGCCGCGCGCGTCTCAGCTCCATGCGCAACCGACGACAACAGCATGCGCGCTAAGCGCGGCGGCAACGGCAACGCGCGCAACCTTTTTCCTTCCGCCGTTATGCGCCCAGCCTCGTCAAGCGCATCAATCTCCTGCAATTCCTCGCGCGTCGCTTTGATGACCCCTTCGGAAGGCGGATCGAGCCAGAGAAGCGTTCTGGGATCTGGCGCCCCCCACTCGGCACAATCGAGCAGCAAGCTCGACAAATCGGCTGATTTGATTTCCGGCTCCGCGAACGGCACAAGACCTTGCGTTTCAGGTTCATCCCATAACCGGTAGCAAGCGCCTGATTGCGTTCGCCCTGCGCGGCCGCGCCGCTGATCGGCGGATGCGCGCGACACACGCACAGTCTCGAGCCGCGTCACACCCGCTTCCGGTTCAAAACGCGGCACGCGCGCCAACCCGCTGTCGATGACAACGCGCACCCCTTCAATCGTGATCGACGTTTCGGCTATCGACGTCGCTAGCACTATCTTGCGCCGCCCGGGCTTGGCCGGCGACACAGCCAAATCCTGCGCACCCATACCGAGCGCACCATAGAGCGGCGCTATATCGACGGCTGGATCAGTGACGCGCTCGCGCAGCCGCTCCGCCACGCGCAGTATTTCCCCTTGCCCTGGCAAAAACGCAAGAATCGATCCTGTCTCTTCGCGCAAGGCTTTTTGCACGGCGGCCGCCATATCGTCGTCGATACGTTGCGACGCGCGTCCCAGGTATCGCGTCTCAACCGGAAAGGCCCGGCCTTCACTCTCGATGACAGGAGCCGGCCTTGGCGCATCACCCAACAACCGCGCCACGCGCGCGCCATCAAGCGTCGCCGACATGACGAGTAATCTCAAATCCGGACGCAAACCTGCACGCGCCTCAAGCGCAAGCGCAAGACCCAAGTCTGCATCTAGCGACCGCTCGTGAAATTCATCGAACAACACCGCACCAACGCCGGTCAGCTCGGGATCATCGAGAATCATGCGCGTGAATACGCCTTCAGTGATCACCTCGACACGGGTCGCCGCCGACACCTTCGACGACAACCGGGCGCGCAACCCAACAACGCCTCCGAGCTTGTCGCCCATCAAGCCCGCCATGAATTCGGCAGCCCCGCGCGCTGCAATACGGCGCGGCTCCAGCACAATGATTTTTTGCGTTCCGAGCCACGGCGCTTCAAGCAGCGCGAGCGGCACCCGCGTGGTCTTACCCGCGCCCGGCGGCGCGACAAGCACAGCACGGCCAGCCTCGTCCAGCGCCGCCATCACGGCGCCGAGCACGGCATCAATCGGCAATGGCGTGGAAAACTTCATCGCGTGGTCCTTCACGCCGCTGATAGTCCAGGCACCACGCCAACTGCAAGGGCGGATAACGCCCACACCCCTGGCATGCCCGCAAAATGTCTGTTATGCGGCACGTTGATGAGCGCGGACGTTCGCTACAGTGGCCGCGACCCAGACACGCACCAGGACAACTCATGAAAATTCTCGTGACCGGCGCGGCCGGGTTCATCGGCTCTCACACCAGTAAAGTCTTGCTTGATCGCGGCGACGAGGTCGTCGGCCTCGACAACATGAACACCTATTACGACGTGCGCCTGAAGGACGCACGCTTGGCCCGGCTCGAAGGCCGCAACGGCTTTCGTTTTGTCAAAGCCGATATCTCGAACCGCGAGGCCATGCAGGCACTCTTCGCTGAGGAACGCTTTGACCGCGTCATCAATCTCGCGGCACAAGCAGGCGTGCGCTACTCCATTGAGAATCCGCACGCCTACATCGACGCCAATATCCAGGGCTTCTTGAATATCCTTGAAGGCTGCCGCCACAACTCCGTCGAACATTGCGTCTTCGCCTCATCGAGTTCCGTCTATGGCGCGAACACAACTATGCCATTCAGCGTCGGCCACACCGTCGATCATCCTTTGAGCCTCTACGCCGCGACTAAAAAATCCAACGAGCTGATGGCCCACACCTACGCCAGCCTCTATCGAACACCCATGACGGGCTTGCGCTTCTTCACTGTCTACGGACCCTGGGGCAGGCCCGATATGGCACTCTTCATTTTCACGAAGAAGATTCTCAGCGGCGAGCCTATCGACGTCTTCAGCGCCGGCCGCCACGCCCGCGACTTCACCTATATTGACGATATTGTCGAAGGTGTTGTGCGCACCATGGATCAGGTTGCAGCACCTGATCCCAATTGGTCGAGCGATATCCCATCGCCCGCATCGTCGAGCGCGCCCTATCGCCTCTATAACATCGGCAACAATGCGCCGGTTGAGCTTGAGTACTTCATCTCGCTCATCGAAAAGGAAACGGGCCGCGTGGCCAAGCGCAATCTTTTGCCTGCCCAACCTGGCGACGTGCCAAAAACTTATGCCGATGTTGACGCGCTAACCGCCGCCGTCGGCTTCAAACCCTCGACATCTATCGAAGACGGCATCCACCGCTTCGTGAAGTGGTACCGGGAATTTTACAAGGTTTAGCGCGCCGCTTCCGCAGCTTTGCGGATGCTCGCGATATTCTGCGCGTAAGCCTCGCGCGTCCCGCCTTTGAACACGGCCGAACCCGCAACCAGCACGTTGGCACCCGCCTTCGCGACCAGAGGCGCCGTCTCGGGCGTCACGCCACCATCGACTTCGATATCAATCGGGCGATTGCCGACTAACTTTTTCACGCGCGCGATCTTATCAACCACCGCCGTGATAAACGCCTGCCCGCCGAACCCAGGATTGACTGTCATCAGCAAGATAAGATCGAGCCGGTCGAGCACATGCTCAATCACGCTTTCCGGTGTCGCGGGATTGATCGACACACCCGCTTTCTTACCCAGCGCCCTAATGGCCTGCAGCGAACGATCGAGATGGGGGCCCGCTTCAGCGTGCACCGTGATGATGTCCGCGCCTGCATCCGCGAACGCCGCGAGATAAGGGTCGGCCGGTGCGATCATCAAATGCACGTCAAATATTTTCTTGGATGCCCCGCGCACCGCCTTGATGACGGGTGGCCCAAACGTAATGTTCGGCACAAAATGCCCGTCCATCACATCGCAGTGAATCCAATCGGCGCCAGCCGCATCGATAGAGCGGATCTCCTCGCCAAGCCGGCTGAAGTCAGCCGAGAGGATGGAGGGAGCAATCAGCATGGGCCGCGCCACGATAAGCCTCAAATGTCAGAGCCATAAATCGTCAGAACCAAAGAGATACCAGCACTTGCCGCCACCCTAGCCGGATTCGCGAGTGAGACGCCAGCTCATGCACCAGATCAGGCCCGCCTTCTACCACGACCGGCGCTTGCGCTCGACCAGCTGAAGGATCAACGGAGTCAGGATGAGCTGCATCGCGAGATCGAGCTTGCTGCCCGGAATCACGATGGAATTCGCGCGCGACATGAAACTATTCTGGAGCATAGACAAGAGATAGGCGAAATCGATACCGCGTGGATCGCGGAAGCGTATCACGACCATCGATTCGTCCGGCGTCGGGATCCAGCGTGCGATAAATGGGTTTGACGTATCAACCGTTGGGATGCGCTGAAAGTTTATGTCGGTCTCGGTGAACTGCGAGCAGATGTATTTGATGTAATCCGGCATTCGCCGCAAAATAGCATTGGTCACTTCTTCCGTCGTATAGCCCCGCAAGGTACGGTCGCGATTGATTTTCTGAATCCATTCGAGATTGATCACCGGCACGACACCAATCTTCAAGTCGGCATGCTGAGCGGTATTGACCTTCCCCGTGATGCACGCCCCGTGCAGTCCTTCGTAGAGTAGGAGATCGGATCCAGATTCAAGGTCCGTCCAAGGCGTAAACGAGCCGATCGGCACACCGAATTGTTTCGATTCCTCCTCATCATGGATGTAGGCGCGCGTGCGCCCGCCACCCGTCTCAGCGTAAGCACGAAACAATCCTTCCAGATCCTCCAGAAGGTTTGCTTCTTCGCCGAAATGGCTGAAGTTCCGGTTGCCCTTCTTCTCCGCTGCTCGCATGGCCTTTTCCATATCGGCGCGGTTGTATCTGTGGAACGCATCCCCCTGCACAAACGCGGCATTCACGTTTTCGCGCCGGAAAATGTATTCGAACGTATGACGCACCGAGGTCGTGCCCGCGCCCGAAGAGCCTGTCACGGAGATGATGGGAAACTTGATCGACATCGTGCGCTACCCAAACCTCTTCTTAGAAACAAACAACCAGGGTCACTTACAGTATTCTCAATTCCAAGCGCGGAACAATCCCCGCCGCCCAAACAGCGGGGAGCTTTGCCCCTTCAGGCTTTCCCCATTGTAAAGCCTTACAACATGATCGACCTCTTCGCGCGATCCGCAGATAAGCGGCGATTTTTGATGCAACGTCACAGGCACCACATCCAAGATCCGCTCGCGTCCCGTCGTCGCCCGCCCGCCCGCTTGCTCGACCAGCCACGCTATCGGGCTTGCCTCGTAAATCAAGCGTATCCGCCCCTGGTGAAAGCCTTTGCGGCTATCGGCAGGATAAAGATAAATGCCGCCGCGCGACAGAATGCGATACACGTCCGCAACCGGCGATCCGGTCCAACGCATGTTGTAATCGCGGCCACGCGGACCGCCCGCCCCATTCTCGCAATCGTGCACGTAGATGCGGATCGGTTCTTCCCAATAGCGCGCATTCGATGAGTTGATCGCGTACTCATTTGCGGACGGCGGGATCGCAACATTCTTCTGCGTCAGCAGGAACGTTCCCGTCTCGCGATCGAGCGTGAACACGTGCGTTCCCGAACCAACTGTCAGCGCCAGCACTGTTGCCGGCCCATAGATGATGATACCCGCCGCCAACTGGTGCGAACCCGGACGCAGGAATGCACTGACTCCAATCGACGTGGGATGGCTTGGCAGAATCGAAAAGATCATTCCAAAAGAAACATTGGCTTCGACGTTCGACGAGCCATCCAACGGATCGACCGCCACAAGCAGCGGTGCCTTGGCATCGAGGACGACCGGCTCCTCCAACTCCTCGGACGCAAGTGCCGCAACAGGAGCGGCCCTGAGCGCGTCAATGATTTCGTTGTTGGCGATGAGGTCGATTTCTTTTTGCTCATCGAATTGACCGGCCCGGGCCGTGACCCGGCCAAGTCGCCCGGGGATGGCGCCCTTTGCCACCCGGTTTGCCATCACAATACTCGCCTCTGCCAATGCGATCACAGTGGAAGCGATAGCTTTGCGTGTGGCGAGCTCAAGCCCCCAGTCGGCCAGGAACTGGTTCAAGGTAACGGAGCCATTGCCTTGATCCACGTCGATATTCTCCGTTGCCTCAGCCAATCCAATAACTTTCGCGCGTTTTTGGCCTGCCCGCACATTGCCCAAGCTTATTCTAACTTAGGTCGCAGACGCGAGATAACATGTTTGGCTGCGTCAACGGGTGTGGTGCATAGACAAGGAACTCAAGAAAACCATTCTGCGCGCCATAAAATGTTGGCCTGCGGATGGTCGCCTCCCTGGTCTGCTGCTATAAACCAACACGGTTGTTAGTTAATTCGTTAGATTTTCAGAGGAATATTGCGCAATGTTCAGCACCAAATCGCAAATCCTTCCGGGCGCCACACCTGAGCCTGCGGAAGTCACAAAACCTAACGGCGGCGCCCCTGCTGGCAGCCAGCCCCCTCTGTCGCCTGAAGCCGCTCGCAAAGCCGCCGAGGCCAGCGAACAGCGCGCTGCCGCGTTCGGCCGGATCATGGCCATCATGTCCGCATCTAATCGCCACAGCAAATTGTCCCTGCGTGAACTCAATACCTACGTCACCCCCGCGATCGCGCTCGGCCAATTCGCTATTGTTGGCGCACAGCAGCAGCAGGGCGGACCGATGGCGGTCGCAGCGGTCGCATGGTGGGCGATGGTCTCTCCAGAAGTCGACAAGCGGCTTTCCGAAAGCACGAGCGAATTCCTTCATGTTGAGGGCAAGGATTGGAAGAGCGGAAATCAGCCGTGGGTGATCGACACGGTCGGGGATCCAAAAATCGTTGGGGAGCTCCTTAAGAAACTCGCCGAGGGGTCGTTCAAGGCAATGCCAGCAAAGATTCGGGCCGCTATGCCCGATGGCCGCATGGCTGTCGGTTTTATCAAACCTAAAGAAGCTTAGCCGAACAGAAACCAACCTTCTGTGTTTCCGGCGGCAGGTCATTTAAATAACCACCACACTCAAACCCATTCCGGCAACGGGCTCAACAGGGACGGAACGCTCCAGGCAACATGGCAATCAATCGACAAGCGGCAACACACGCGCAGAAACACCCGGTTGCTTCTCTGCTCCTGAAGTACAGCCCCATTCTAACCAGTGTGGCGCTGTTCTCGGGCGTTATCAACTTTCTGGCGCTCGCTGGCTCGTTCTACATGCTCCAGGTCTACGACCGGGTGTTGCCTTCGCAATCTGTGCCGACCCTCATCGGCCTGTCGGTCTTGATGGTCGGGCTTTATGCCATCAACGGCGCTCTGGAATTCATTCGCGCGCGCATCATGAGCCGGGTCGGCGTGCGCATAGATAAGAACTTGAGCCCTAAGGTCTTTGCTGCCGTTCAGATCCTGCCGCTCAGAACGCGTGGTGGCGGTGACGGCATGCAGCCGATTCGCGACCTCGATCAGGTCCGCTCCTTCATGGGCGGACTGGGCTTGATGGCACTCTTCGATCTTCCCTGGATGCCGATCTATCTGTTCTTCGTCTATCTGTTGCACCCCTCGTTGGCGCTCATCGCCGTCATAGGTGCCCTTCTGCTCATCGGGCTCACCGTCCTCACGGAAGTGCGCAGTTCGAAACCGATGAAGGCCGCATCACAGGCCGGCGGCCAGCGCATTGCGCTCGCAGAATCTTCACGGCGCAACGCCGAAGCTATTTTCGCCATGGGACTGGGTCCCCACATCGGCAAACGCTTCGACGCTTTGAATAGCGAGTACCTCGCCTATCAGCTCAAAGCCTCTGACGCCGCGGGCGGTATCGGCAACTTGACCAAAGTCATCCGTATGGTGCTGCAGTCGGCCGTTCTCGGCTTTGGCGCCTACCTTGTGATCCAGCAAGAGTTGTCGCCCGGCGCGATCATCGCCGCATCAATCACAGTATCCCGCGCGCTCGCCCCTATCGAATCCGCGATCGCTCACTGGAAGAGCTTCATCTCCGCCCGCATGAGCGCCAAACGCCTCGGCGAACTCCTGACGGTAGCCGGCACGCTTGATCGCGACGTCGTCGACCTTCCAGCGCCCAAGCGCCAGCTCCTTGTCGAAGCCTTGTTTGTCGGCCCACCCGGCCAGAATGACTCGATCATCAAGAACGTCGGCTTTGGCTTGGAGAAGGGCGACGCACTTGGCGTCATTGGGCCGAGCGGTTCGGGAAAATCGTCGCTTGCACGCGCGCTCGTCGGCGTCTGGCTGCCTCTAAACCCCGCAAGTTCCATCCGTCTCGACGGCGCCGCACTCGATCAATGGACGCCGGAAAAACTTGGACGCCATATCGGGTATATGCCCCAAGACGTTGAGCTCTTCGATGGCACGATTGCGGAGAACATCGCGCGTTTCGATCCCGACGCGACCAGCGAATCCGTTGTCGCTGCCGCAAAAGCCGCCGGATCGCACGATCTCATCGTCCGCCTCCAGCAAGGCTACCAAACCCGCATCGGCGAAAGCGGCCGCTCGCTTTCGGGTGGCGAACGCCAGCGTGTGGCACTGGCACGCGCGCTCTACGGTAATCCGTTCCTCGTCGTGCTTGACGAACCGAACGCCAGTCTCGACGCAGCCGGCGACGCCGCATTGACCGAAGCTATCCTATCGGTGCGCCGCCGCGGCGGCATCGCCGTCGTCATAGCGCACCGTCCGTCTGCCCTCGCTGCGGTCAACAAGGTCCTTGTTCTGGCCAACGGCCAGACCCGAGCCTTCGGACCGAAGGACGAAGTCTTACGCAACATCTTGCAAACCGTGCCGCAATCTAACGACAGCGCACCGCCGCGCATCGAAGGTCATGAGCAGCAGCTCCCTATGCAAGCGAAGGATTCGGCATGAGCCAAGATATCGTCCCGGCCTCCGAGCGTGCCAAATTGCCTAAAGCGCCGGTCCGCCTGGATCATAAGCTGACGTCCGTCAAAAACTATGTGGCCTTGGGCTTTGCCACACTCATCCTTTTGATCGGCGGCATTGGAGGCTGGGCCGCAACAACCGATCTTGCGGGAGCCGTACTAGCGCCGGGCACGGTCGTCGTTGCCAGCAACGTCAAAAAAATTCAGCATCCAACCGGCGGCGTTGTTGGACAGATCTTCGTCAAGAACGGCGATCATGTGAAGGCTGGTGATGTGCTCGTGCGTCTTGATGAAACCATGACTCGTGCAAGTCTTCAGGTCATCACACGTCAGATGGACGAACTGATGGGCCGCATCGCCCGCCTGCGCGCTGAACGCGACGACGCCACAAGCGTGACGTTTCCCGAAGAACTTTTGAAGCGCACCCGCGACCCTGCGATCGACCAAATTTTGAGTGGCGAGAAAACGCATTTTGAAACGCGCGTCAGCACGCGTGCATCCCAGAAAGGCCAGCTGGGCGAAAGAATTGCAGGCCTTGAAGAAGAAATTTCCGGGCTTGTCTCTCAAGCAGCCGCAAAGACGCGTGAAATCGACCTCATCGCCAAAGAACTTACGGGCCTCGAAACTCTGGAAGCCAAGCAACTCGTGCCCACGACAAAAATCAACGCGTTGCGCCGCGAAGGCGCACGCTTAGACGGCGAAAAAGCCAACTTGCAGGCAGCCGCAGGCACCAGCCGGGGTAAAATTGCAGAGATCGAAATGCAAAAGATCGGCATTGATCACGAGGCAAGAAGCGAGGTCGTTAAGGAGCTGCGCGAAGCCGAAGGCAAATTCTCCGAACTCGGAGAGCGGCGTATTGCGGCAGATGACCAGCTGCGGCGCATCGATCTTAAGAGCCCGGTTGATGGCGTGGTGCACCAGATGGCCGTTGCTACAATCGGCGGTGTGATTAATCCCGCCGACCCTCTGATGCTCATCGTCCCCGAGGGCGACAGGTTGCTCATCGAGGCGCGCATCGCGCCGCAAGATATCGAACAGGCCCGGTCGCACGACGAGGCAACAATCCGGCTCACAGCTTTCAATCAGCGCACGACGCCAACCGTGCAAGGGCGCGTATTGACCATTTCAGCCGATGCAACCTTCGACCAGCAGAACAACATCTCGTATTTCGTCGCTCGCATCGAGATCCCCGATAGCGAGATGAAAAAGATCGAAGGTTTGAAACTCGTACCGGGCATGCCAGCGGACGTGCAGATCGTCACGACGGCGCGCACCGCGCTTTCCTATCTCACCAAACCGATCGAAGATCAGTTCGCTAAGGCCTTCAAGGAACGTTGAGCCGCGGCGATAGTCGTCGCCATTAGCGGCCGATGCCCTTGTAATGAAGCCCGGCTTCCAGCGCCGCTCGCGGAACAAAAATGTTCCTGAGGTCTACGAGCTTCGTGCCCTTCATGCGGCGGCGCACGTCCTTGAGATCGAGGGCACGGAACTCGTTCCATTCCGTCAACACAACCAAAACGTCGGCGCCGTCAGCCGTCTCAAGTGCACTTTCGCACCACTTGACGCCTGGTAACAGCGACACGGCATGTTTTTGACCCTGCGGATCGAAGGCTTTGACGATCGCCCCGCGATCTAACAGCATCGGCAGAATGACGAGGCTCGGCGCATCGCGCATGTCGTCTGTATTCGGCTTGAACGTGACACCGAGAATACCGATGGTCTTGCCGCGCAGCGCCCCGCCCAATGCATCTTCGATACGCCCGGTCATGGCAATTTTACGTTCGCGATTGACGCGCTCGACTTGCTCGACGAGCGACAGCGGCGCCTTGTTCTCGCGGCCCGTGCGGATCAGTGCTTCAACGTCTTTTGGGAAACACGAGCCGCCATAACCGGGGCCCGGATGCAGAAACTTGTCGCCAATGCGCTTATCCTTGCCAATGGCGCTCGCCACCTGCTGCACGTCGGCGCCAACCTGCTCGCACAGATCCGCCACTTCGTTGATGAAGCTGATCTTCATTGCGAGAAAAGCATTCGCCGCATACTTCGCCAGTTCCGCCGACTCGCGCGACACGAACATAACCGGCGACCCGCGCAGCGACAGCGGCTTATAGAGCCGGTCCATGACTTCCTGAGCCGCTTTACTATCGGTGCCGACGAGTACGCGATCGGGATGTGTGAAATCCTGGATCGCGGACCCTTCGCGCAGGAATTCCGGGTTTGAGCAGACCGCCACGTTGGCATCCGGACGCAAATTGCGGATGCGCGCTTCAATCTCGCGGCTGGTGCCGACGGGGACCGTCGATTTGGTGGTGACGACCGTGAAACCCTCGAGATGCGGCGTGACTTCATCGACCGCCGCGTAGACATACGACAGGTCGGCATAGCCATCGCCGCGCCGCATCGGCGTGCCGACAGCCAGGAACACCACGTCAGCGCCTTTGACGGCCTCTGTCAGGTCGGCCGTGAAGATCAAGCGGCCCGCGCGCATGTTGCGCTGCATGAGGTCGTCGAGACCGGGCTCATAGATCGGCGAGCGTCCGGCGTTGAGTTCCGCCAAGCGCGCCTTGTCTTTGTCGACACAGATGACGTGCCAGCCGAATTCCGAAAAACAGGCGGCGGAGACGAGCCCGACGTACCCTGCGCCGATCATGCAGATTTTCATAGGACTTGTCCTCGGAGTTTTGGTCCTGGCGCAAAGCGCTATCTGATGCGCGCCACGGCGGCAATGGGTTCTGGATGGATCAGTTGCGCGTTCTCGACTTGCCGCTGCACGTCAGCAGGCGAAGAAAGCGGGTGACGGCTAGACCTTGAACTCGTCGATTTTTTTGAAGGCATGGCGCAGCGCGTCCGACCAGGCAGACGAGAGATTCCTGAAATACTCGTCGTCCGCCTCGATGCGTTTTTCGCGCCGGACGTCGAGCGAGTCGCGCTCATAGACCAGGATGTCAATCGGCATGCCAACCGACAGGTTGGATCGCAATGTCGAGTCGAACGACAACAGCATAAGCTTGGCCGCTTCTCCGAGCCGCATATCGGCGCGCGCCACGCGGTCGAGGATCGGTTTGCCGTATTTGTGTTCGCCGATCTGCAGGAAGGGCGTGTCGTCCGTTGCCTCGATGAAGTTGCCTTCGGAGTAGATCTGGAACAGCCGCGGACGTTCACTGCCGATCTGGCCGCCGAAGATGAATGAGGCGGAGAACCCGCCAGTCTTGCTGGCGTCCAACGCCTGGCCATCGACGCGCCGGCATTCCCGCACGGCGTCGCCCACCACACGGGCCGCGCGAAACATGTTCGGCGCGTTGAACAAATGAGTCGCGCCTGCCGCATCCTCAGGCGTCTCCAGCGTCAGTTGTTCGTTCAAGACACTGAGAACCGATTGCGTCACGCCGAGATTACCGGCCGAGAGCAGCACCAGAACCCGGTCGCCGGGTTTGCGCCAGAACTGCAGCTTGCGGTACTGGGCGATATTGTCGACACCCGCATTGGTGCGCGTGTCGGCCGCAAACACCAAGCCGCGCTCAAGCCGCAGCGCCACGCCGTAAGTCATCGCAGTCTCCGATTCAGGGTCAATCGCTAACTGCTTGCCTGCTGAACTTCGCTTGCACCGTCAAGCGCTTCGTTGGGG
>JAYSVT010000281.1:0-3775 GCA_043718455.1 Hyphomicrobium sp. | reverse complement strand
GGAAAAGCATAGTCGCGCCGCAGAGCCAAGGAGGCTGTGTCCTGCCCTTCATAAAGGCTGACGAAGTGTGCTTCGACCGCCTTGATCGCCTTGGCCCGGTTCGCGCTGACCGTGATCAGTCCCGAGGCCGGCTCATAAGTGTTGGTGCGCATCTCATCGCGCAGAGCGGCTTGCCGCATCAGGGTCTGTTGCGCAGGCGTCACTCCTGTCAGCTGACCCTGCTCCATCGAAATCGCCAAAAGGGCCTCTGCTTCGCGGTGAAGCCAGTCGGCACTCCAGTCGGGCGCCAAATAACTACCATGTCCCCAGATCGAACCTTGCTGCATGCCGCCGATCGACTGCCATACATTTTGTCCGAGTTCAATGTCAGCGCGGGTAAACAAGGTTTCGCCAGCGGTGGATTTTACGGCCTCAGGGATCGGAGGCACCTGCTGATAAATTTCACGCCCAAGGAGTAGAAGAGTTCCAAACATGAAAACCATCCCTAATGAGAGGATGATCCAAAGACGCTTGACGCTAAACGTCGTCTTATAGGAACTCATCTGTTGCTCTCCCGGTGGCGCGCCCGAACGCGCAAAATGAACTTTGTCGCAAAGGTCAAAGACGTGCCGATACCGAATGCTCGCTGCGCCGTTTTTTGAAGTGTTTAGTAGGCTTAGTCGGCGCTGCTTGCCCTGCTGGAGCGCAATTTGCGCCATCGGGATCGCAGCAATCGCCATCGCGCTTCGAGCTTTGGGCCGAAGCGAACCACCCAATGCCGCACCGAAGGCACGTCGACCGCGACCAGCAGGATCCCGAGTGGCAACAATTCAATGCCAAGCACCGGTAGGAACGAAAAGATCCCACCGGCAATCAATAGGAGGCCAAGCGGCACGCGCAAGAGCTTGGCTGTTGGGCCGACCAGCCAGTACACCCAGTGAGCCAGTCGATCGGGCAGCTTCGCTTCAAGACGAGTGAGCAAACGCTCGAACTTTTTCTGCTCAAGTTGCGTGGATGGTGCAACGTTCACGAAACTGTTTCCTAAATTCACGCACCTTCAATCTGACTGGCTTCTACTCTTGCGCAGCATGCCCGGCCTTCCGGGCACGCGACAAGAAAACGGCGATCTGCGTAGTCACACATTGTCCTCGCGATTTTGAGTTGGATCGCGAATACGAGCCCATTTCTGGTTCGAAGGGCGACGGACCCGCTCGGAAACAGAACGGGTCTTCGAAAGCATTGCACAATCGACGTCGGCCGGGCTTGTGCCGCAGTCCCTACTTGTTCGCCTTCATAGCGCTCTTGCCGTGAGCTTCAGTGGAAGACTTATGAGCGGATTGACAGCAACTGTGCGCCTTGGTTGATTGCTCATGGGCCGTTGAATGATCGCCTTTTCCGTGCAGTTCAGCAGCTTTTTCGTGGGCTTCGGCAGCCGTGTGATGGTGCTCAGCGGCTTTGGTGTGACTAGCGATTGGCATGGATCATCTCCTTGTGGGCTGTTTATTGACGGTGGTGCGCGACCACGGAAAAGTTTTCGCGGGTCATCGCCGTTGAGATTACCGTGAAGCACAAAGGGCGACAGCCTCGGAAACTACTCAGACTGATTTGCAGGATATTCTTTGTACCCGTCGAACGGGCGTGGCGTCGGAGCGATGCGCCTTGCTTTTACCGCTTGGCGTTGACGAGATCGACGATGCGGGCCCGCACCTCCTCCGGCTGCGCCTCTACAGCGATTGACAGTGTGCGCAGGGAGCGTCGAACCGCGTAGAGCTGATCCATAAGTGATAACACCACAGACATGCTGTCTTCGTCGATCCATAGCTCGTAGTGAAGCTCGCAGATGAGACGGACGCGGGCCACGTCGGCGTCATCGAAATGCAAACTGTCGCTATCAATATGCGGCATAACCCAGCCAAGATCGATCCAGCGCTGAAGCGCATCCGACTCCAAGCGCTCGATTGCTTCCATCAGTTCGCTCTCACTCATCATGATCGAGCCTCCTGCTTTGTGCGAGGATCGTAGGGATGCTTGACCTCCCATTCCGTGATGTACCTAACGAGCTCATCGTCGGGGTGATCTGGGAGAACGACCTGCAGCTCCACGTAGTGATCTCCGGCCGCGCCTTTCGATGGCACTCCCTTACCGCGCAACCTTAAGATCGAACCGGTGTTCGAACTTTTCGGGACTGTAAGCTGGACGGGTCCAGATAGTGTTTCAACCTGGACTTTCGCGCCCGTCATCGCTTCGCCAGCAGTCACAGAAAGCAGCGACCGTATGTTGTTGCCTTCGCGGCGGAAAATCTGATGCGGCTGAACATATATTTGCACCATTGCATCGCCCGGCTCGGCACCGCCCAGGCCCGGATGCCCCTGCCCCCGCAAGCGGAGCGTCTGGCCATCCTTCAACCCGGCCGGGATCGTGATATCAATCGTCTTGCCGTCGGCCATGACGACACGCTTCTTCGCGCCGTTCGTGGCCTCCGTGAACTCAACCGAGAACGTGTAGCTGGCGTCGGATCCTCGCGCCTTCGTTCTCCCGCGGGTTCCAAAAAGTTCTGCGAATAGATCGCTATCGAAACGCTCGGGCCCGTTCGATTGCCGCTCATACTTGGACGAAGGCTGTGCCTCGGCATGCTGGTGATAGAATTCGCGCTCAGTCTGCTGCGCTCGCTCGGCACCACTTGCATCTATTTCGCCGTTGTCGAAGCGTGCGCGCTTCTTTTCGTCTCCGATAATATCATAGGCGGACGCGATGTCTTTGAAACGAGCTTCGGCCGCCGTGTCGCCGGGATTCAAATCAGGATGGTTCTTCTTGGCCAACCGGCGGTAGGCTTTGCGGATGTCATCTTGCGCCGCCTCACGGCTGACGCCCAAGATTTGATACGGATCCGCCATTAATATGATCCCCAGCCGATTTTAGAAGAAGCGACGCTCAATGGATAGAGCCGGTTGCGTCAAGTCGGTGGATCGTCGCGGAAGTGATTTGCTCTTTCAACAAGATCTATCATTTGAGCTGAAGCATGAATGGTTAGAGGATGTTGCGTAAACCCGGGCCTTGGAGCGATAAAGCCTGCCATCTCGCGAGCGAGACAGAGCTGGCTTTTAGGGACTTGCGCTAGCAACGCGATCACCAAGTTCTCCAGGGCGATCACGCGTATGCGAAGCTGCACGAGCTCTGTATTTGTCAACTCAGGCACATCCGGTTGCAAATTGCCGGAGTCTAAGATTCTCTGCCGAAGATGAGGTCCAGCGCCACCTTCGTTGTCCCAACGCGAAAGCGCAATTTGGCATTGTTGTGACGGCTCAGAGACGTCCGAAGTTTTACTAGTCATGAGGGGATTTCCTATACTGCGACCGGCCGTTTAACTGGCAATGGGAGCGCTACATTTTCGCAATTTCCTTGGTCTCACGCTCTTCCCAATCAGTGGTGGAAATCTTGCGTGCTTGATCCTTCACGGCGACGCCGATGCGCCGAGCGCTTGTTGAATGGCGCGTTCGAGGTCCTTTTCACTAAAGGGCTTCTCGATGACGATCGCGCCCGGCCGAAGCGCTTTCACCCTTAACGTGTCGCCGCTGGCGAAGGCGTGGGGAATGAACCGAGTGCGAAGTATTGTCTCCACGGCAGCGATGCCACTTCCTTCGCCAAGCCAGGCGTCGATAATCATCAGGTCTGGTCTGTACTTCATGGCGGCCGTCACCGTACCGGTCTCGGTGGCCTCGACTGAGCACACGTCGTGACCCATCCCTGCGAGCATCTCCGAAAGCAGCATGCCGATCAGGGCATCGTCTTCCGCGAC
>JAYSVT010000029.1:0-2775 GCA_043718455.1 Hyphomicrobium sp. | reverse complement strand
TTGGCTTTGGCGTGATGGGTGTTGCGCCCGGTCAGCCATGCATTGACCTCGACCGTGAGGGCCTGTGCGTCAGCGATGCGGCGGGCGAGGCACTGGCTCCCGAGGACGGCCAGCTCTGACTCGGCCAGATTGAGCCAGCTGCCGTGCTTGGGTGTGTAGTGCCATTCGAACCGCTCGATGATCCGGCGGGCTTCGGCCGGCTCGAAGGCTTCATACAGTGACGATGGAGCGTGCGTATTCAGGTTGTCTTGAACCAGTACGATTTTCCCGGCTTTGGGGAAGTGGACGTCGCTCAGATCGCGCAGCATTTTCGCATAGTCGATGGCTGTGCGCCGCTCGGTCACCTCGACATGACGCCAGCCCTCAAGCGGCGCGAACAGCATGAACAGATTGGCCGTGCCGTTCCGGCGGTACTCGTAGTCGTGGCGCGCCGGTTGTCCGGGCTGCATAGGTTCGGGCGTGCGCGTTTCGGCGATCAACTGCTTCGAGGTTTCGTCGAGGCAGACCAGCGGGCGCGCAGGATCGTGGGGACGCGTATAGACTTGCAGCACGTCCTCCATCGCCGCGACGAACGCGGCGTTGGCCTTCGGCGGGATTACCCAATAGTCCGTCAGGTGCGGTTTGAGATCGTTTTTTTTAGAGCCCGCCCAACCGTATTAAAGTGCGCCGCCTCAACAATCCGGCGCTCAACGACGTGATCCGCCAACAGACGGATTGTCCAGCGCGCATGCCCAGGCGGCGGTTCGGAGCAGGCCAGTGCGGTCAGCTTGGCCTGGGCTTCGCCGTCGAAAATCGGCTTGATTGGCGGCGTCTCGCGTTTTTTGCGTGTCAGCACCGCATCGAGCCCTTCTGTCACGAGTTTCTCGCGCACCCGTGCCACCATGGTGACGTTGGTGTCCAGCGCCTTGCAAATCTGTTCGTCCAACCAGCGCTCACCGGACTCTGATTGATCGGCTTTGAGCAGGATGCGCGCCTTCAGAATGACCTTGGCCGGAGCCTTGCCTTTCGAGATCAGACCGTTCAGCCGCGCGCGTTCCTCAGTGCCAAGTTCGACCACGAATTTCTTGTTCGACATGCTCGAATTGCCCTTGCCTGTTGTTCCCAACAGAGCAAGAATCAGTGTTCGCAGCAAAGCGCAACAAAACATTTTAAATGGTGCAGGCCACTAGGCGCCAGGACCAAAACTCAAAAAATTGTCATCCTCGGGCTTGGCCCACTACTGTCCGGTTTAAACCGGCATGTTACTTGCCGTGTCAATTGAGTACTAGACCTAGTTGGCCGTTGGTTTTGGGCGTGGCTTGGGGCTCTGGTTTGGCGAGGTCGTGGATAGATTTGAAGTGCATGAGGTTGGCGCGAACGAGGCGCGCGAAGGTGAGAGGGCTCTCGACGGCAGCCTGTGCTTGGTGTGCGATGCGCAGCAACAGAAACGCAATCAGTGCTATAGCTAATTGAATGCGCACGGCATTTTCAGATGTGCCGAGAAATTTCCTGATCCTGAGCGTCTGCTTTACCCAACGAAAGAACAGCTCGATCTGCCAGCGCGTTTTATAAAGACCGGCAATGTCCTCGGCGGGCGATTTCAGATCGTTGCTGACAATGCGCAGCGTTTTGCCAGTGTCGATGACGACGTGAACTTCGCGCAAATCGCACGCCAGGGGATGCTGGCGTGTGCCTTTCAAACGGCCCCCTAAGCGCACCGTGAGATCCTTGATGACGCGGCCGCGCTCGATCACGCCGGGGTCAAGCGGCCGCTCGGTGATGATCGTCGTCTTGGTGTGCGTTTTGAGGCGCGTCACGAACCGGCACTCTTTCGATGCGAGCTTCGCCCACCATGCGAAGTCATAATAACCAAGGTCAAACACATAGGTCGCGCCGGTTTCGACCGGCATCATCTTGGCCGCATTGATGTCGCTATTGCGCTGTGGGGTCACGGCAAAATACACTGGCGTGACGGCATCTGGATCGAACACGATATGCAGCTTGGCACCGGCACCATGTGCATCGTAAGAGGCCCATTTGCTCGACAAATTGCTGAGTGAGACGCTTGTTGAGTCGATCAACCGGATGGCGTCTTTCGTGGACCGCCGCAGGCCTGGATGAGCTTGGCCCAGCAAGATCTGGAACAACTCGGCAAAGACGTCTGCGGGGCGCTGCCGGTTGGCATCGGCGAGGGTCGCGCGCTTGGGCGCCTTAACGCCCAGATGATACAGCCGCGTCTCGTGTCTTGCCATGGTGGCCTCGATCTCGCGCAGACTGGTGGCCCCCGAAAGCTGAGCCTGAACCAGCGCGACGAACTGGCTCTTCGTCGACAGCCTGCGCACGTGCTTATCGGCTCCATGTTTTTCCACCAGCCGGTCAAAAACGCCCCAGGGCATTGGCTTCAAAAGCCCATGAATCAAGGTATTGTGGTGCTGCATGGCTTGGTTTCTCCGTGTCGAGGTTGCCGGCAAGCGTCTCGAATCACAGTTGAATCAATGCCATGCCCAAACACCACAAAATTAAACCGGACAGCAGTGGGCTTGCAGGGCAATTCAATTCATGAACTCATGACCAGCCGGATGGCGGTCCACTTGCTTTCGGCGAAGGCTTCGCGGGCGTCGCGCGGCTTGTGGCCCCGGCGTCGAATGAGGTTCAAGGTTGCATTGCGGATGTCGGCGAGAGCCTCGGGCGCGGCTCCACTTCGGACGCGGCAGGCGTCTTCGCGGAAGGTCACGTCGCGGACGTGGAACAAGCAGTTCTCGATCTGCCAATGATCGCGCGAGAGTTGCAGCAAGC
>JAYSVT010000280.1:0-3786 GCA_043718455.1 Hyphomicrobium sp. | reverse complement strand
GATAGCCTTGGGTCGGGTCGTGGCTTTCCCAGAACGTCTTCAGCAGCGTCGCGTAGGAGATTTTTTTCGGGTCAAAAACCACGAGCACAACTTCCGTGTGCCCGGTGTCGCCCGTGCACACTTCCTTGTAAGTGGCGTTGGGCGTGGTGCCGCCGGCGTAGCCAACGGCCGTGATCCAAATGCCGCTGCCCGGCAGTTGCCAGAACAGCCGCTCCGCGTCCCAGAAGCAGCCGAGCGCGAAGTAGGCGGATTCACAGCCAGCCGGATAGGGCGGCTTCAAGGGGCGGCTGAAGATGTAGTGCTCTTGCGCCGTGGGGATCGGTGTGGGGCGGCCCGTTGGCGCGCGCACCGCTGAGGGCATGGTCATGGGGCGCCCAGAGGACATGGATGAAAACATGAGGCAAAACTCCTTAACCTTGTGTCGCGGCAAGTGTACCCCTGAATACGTCCGCCGCGTACATGGGTTACAGGCTGAAGCCGTATTGTTGATCAAATCTTCGCGCACCTTAGAATAGAAGTGGCGGGAGAGGAAAACGACTGATGACTGAATATAGGTTTGGCACGGGGCGATTGCCAGAGTCTGCGACGGCGCCCCACAGCCAATCCCAATCCCAATCCCAACCCCAATCCAAGTCCGTGCCCACATCCGTGCTGCCGCAGAATGTGCACCCCTCGTTGCGGCCGTCTGCGAACGCGTCTTTAAATCCGATGGCGCGGATGGCGGCATCAACATCAACATCGCCGGCAACGGCCGCGGCGGCCGTGCCCACTTCGGTTCTGGGCGCAGAACGCACGGAATATGGCGCGGGTGGCGGGCGCAAAACGGCGTTCTCGTTTCTGATGTTGTTGCTGCTGCCGTTCTTCGCCAGCCTGCCGTTTATGATTTACCAGCGCGTCAATCATGGTCTGTGGTTTGATACCTGGCAGTTGTTGTTCATTGCGGCCGTGTTCTCAGGCATCATGTTTCTAGTGCTGATTGAGCTTATGTTTTCGTTGCGCGCGTATTTGAGTTTGGGCAAAAGCTCGGTCAAGTTCACGCTGCCGTCCGGGCGCGGGCCAACGCCCATGCTGCGTTACGCGAGCCATGACATTCCTTATCACGCGATCAGAAGCGTTGAGGTGCGGCGCGAGGTTTTTGGCGGCGCGCTGGCGCCCGTCATGCTGCGCGGCGCGGTCATCCGGACAAAAGACGAGCGCGAGATCACGCTCGGGTTTGTGAGCGAAGCCAACGCCGATCCGGCGTTTCCGTATCCGCTCATTGCCGAGCAGATTGCGCGCCGCGCGGCGTTGACCGTTGCCGACCAGGGGACAGTTTGGCGCCGCGACGGCAAGGGCCGCCAGATGGGCTTCATGAGCGGCTCGGCGCACACGCGCCACATCGCCGATCACATGGAAATCGAAGCGCTCAACAAAAGCCACCGGCGCTTGGTGCTGGGGCTCGTCAACGTGCTGGTGTTATTGGTCATGCTGGGTATAGCGGCCGATTATCTCGGATCGTGACGGCCTAGTTGACGAACACGCTGATGGCGCGGCGCGGGCGGCCGGCGTAGCCGCAGAACATGGCGAGCAAGCCGAAAAATAAGAACGTCGGAATACTCATAATCATGACCACAAGGCTGTCCCAGAGGACTGTGCCAAGCACGCGTGTCACGCTCACCTTGATCGACGCGAGCAGCGACGGCGCGAACTGTTCAAGGTGACCCAACAGCGAGGTCGCGCCGAACGCGCCGCCTTGAGCCGAGATGTCGGCAGTCAGCGCGATGGCCGCAATCAGCGCACAGAGCGCGGCAAGGAAGCGCAGCACCAGGCGCGGCCGCGTATCGGCGCCGATCAGGCCTGTGACAAGCGCCGCGAGGAAAAACGCCAGCGATGCCTGCAGCATCCAAGAGGGCGGCGGGTCCCCGGTCGTGTACCACATGCCAACAGCCGTTCCTGTCGCACCAAGCGACAAAAACGCAAAGATCTTGAGGAGAAGCGAGCTGGACATGACAAGGGCAACTCTAGCGGCGGATACGGCACCATTGCGGCGCATTGGCACCAGCCGTCAAGCCTTATGGCACCCGGATAACGGCTGGATAAGGTTGAGACAACGCTTCGCTCGCGGCACAGTGGCACCTGTGTGTCAGTTGAGTTGGTGGCCGGTTGCGCTCGGGGCGGCGATGGGTATAGTGCGCTCGTTCCAGCGATTTGCGGAGGGATGGCCGAGTGGTTGAAGGCGCTCGCCTGGAACGCGTGTAGGCTCGTAAGGGTCTCGTGGGTTCGAATCCCACTCCCTCCGCCACTCCCTAAAATAAAGCAACAGAAACTGACGACGCTCAACAGCATCTACGATGCCGTTATCTAGCTGATTTTATAGCGCTATTTTGCTATCAGCTGGCGCAATATCTGTCCACAACGACACTTGACGACGTGCCCCATAAACCCCACTTGTGTGGGGGAAAATGTGGGGGAACTTGATCGTCGCCGATGTGGTCTACGTGAGAAATCAGAGTCCTCGAAATCTGCACCGGCTGAGTGCAACTGGCATCAAGCACATCACCAAGCCGGGCTGGCATGGTGATGGTGGGGGCCTCTATCTTGAGGTCGATCCGAGCGGTGCCAAGCGATGGGCCATGAGGCTCATGATCAACGGCAAGCGCCGTGATTTCGGACTTGGGTCACTACAGAAAGTAACGCTTCTTAATGCCCGGCAACAGGCCGCTCTGTACCGGGAAAAGGCGTATGCCGGAATCAATCCGGTTCAAGATGACAAGGCAGGCGGTGAACAAACCTCCGCAATCTCATTCAAGAAAGCGGCGGACTCTGCGCATCTGGCGCGGAAGTCTGAATGGAGCAACGGCAAACACGTCGATCAATGGATCAATACCCTAAGAGACTATGCGTTTCCGATCATTGGTGACCTGCCCGTCGATAAAATCGGCACGCCTGAAGTCTTGAATGTTCTGACGAAGATCTGGTCTGAAAAGCCGGAGACCGCGAGACGACTGAAACAGCGGATCAAAACTGTTTTTGAGTGGGCGCGTGTAGCCGGACATCGTTCTGGCGACAATCCTGTCGATCTCATCGGCCAGGCTCTTCCTAAACACTCGGCGCGGGTCACTCATCATGAGGCTCTGCCTTACATCGAAGTCGGCAAATTCATTGAACAACTTTGGCAATCGGACGCTGACGAGACAACCAAAGAAGCATTCGAGTTTCTGATCATTACTGCTGCGCGAACCGGAGAAATCCGGCTTGCGCTGTGGGGTGAAATTGATTTCGATAACGCAACATGGACTCTTCCCAGCGAGAGGATGAAGGCCCGGCGTGAACATTGTGTCCCGCTGCCAGCGAGAGCAATCGAGCTTCTAAAGAAGCGGTTGGAAAAAATCTCTGCTCCCGCGTCAGAGGACTTCATTTTTGTTGATCGCTTTTCTGGCGCGAGCCTTTCGGAAAACAGGTTTCTTAACGCGCGCGAAGCTATGGGCTACACCGGCCGGTGTACGCCCCACGGATTTCGCTCAACGTTTAGGGATTGGGCAGCGGAAGAGACGACCTTCCCGAACGAGGTCGTCGAGATGGCGCTTGCTCACACAATTAAAAGCAAAGCCGAGGCGGCGTACCGGCGCGGGGATTTGCTCGCCAAGCGCCGGGCGCTCATGACGGCCTGGTCAGAATATATCGAAAATACAAAGCGCTGACGCAACCTGTCGCGTATCATCGGCACCGGTCGCGATGTGTCGTGTGCTGTCGCGACCGGTCGGGCTTGGTCATGCTCCGTCGAGCGTTGTCGGGCGCTGTCGCGCC
>JAYSVT010000279.1:0-12016 GCA_043718455.1 Hyphomicrobium sp. | reverse complement strand
CACTTTCGCCAGGGGGCTGCTCCCCACATGAGCTTCTCACCTCATGCGGACGGCGGTTGCTTTAAGCACGCATCCCGTACGTTACGGGCGCGTGCAGTCCAATGCCTCCGCTTCGCGGCACCAGCGTCCCGGCGCCGCCTTTTCGTGAAGCGGATGGGTGAGAGTATCGCTCAGTTTTGGGGGGCGGGGATGGGTGGGCTTGAGAATTTTGCCGAAGTTGGTTGATGGGGAAATTGGATTGGCAGTTGGCAATGGGCATTAGGCAATTAGGTTAAGGAACGGGAGTGGGCAGCAGGCAGCAGGCAGCAGGGAGCAGGGAGCAGGCAACAGGCAACAGGCAACAGGCAACAGGGAGTAGGGTCAGCGTGGCTCTCTCCGCTTGCGTTCCCGGGCGAGCAACGATGCGCACGCGAAGTTGCGCTGACCCGGGATCACGTCCAGCGAGACATGGCGGGGACGCGATCCCGGATAGCCGCTTTGCTTCGCTCACGCTCGGCGCGGCTTCCGGGAATGCAAGTCGAAGGAGCGGTGTGTAACTCTCGAATCTTTGTGATGACGCTTGTTTGGGTCCCGGCCCCCGGATCGGATCTCGGCACTTGTGTGTCGAGGTCCGGGGCAGGCTGCGACCTGTCGCAGCGCATGGGCTGCGACAGCGCCGGGATGACGAAAAATGGCGCGTCCGGCGTTTGAGGGTTGGCGCAGGAGGCGCTGCTTTGGCGCGAGGGCGGATGAAGCGACGGTGCGGAGATATTGGCGGTGTTCGAGTTCTATTTGGAGGACGCGGGGCGTGGCGGCGATAAATCGGGGTGACAAGCTTATTGGGAAGGTTAGCGGGTGTACGTCGTCGCATTTTAGTTGCCAGAATGCGAATGTTCATGTAATGTTCTAATTCTAAACTCAAGCAATCGGGCGGCTGACATGGCTGATGATGATTTTTATGACTCTCAGTCCGAGGCATCGCAGATTAAAGCGCGGATCGTCAGCAAATACTTTGATTTTTGGTCCAACGTAATTGCGCAGCAAGTCAAAAATGGCAAAAAGCGGCTTGCCTACATTGATCTGTTTTGCGGACCCGGCAAGTATCGGGACGGGAAGTCGTCGACGCCCTTGTTGATCATGGAGAAAGCGCTCACAAAGCCCGATCTTTGTGAAATGCTTTGTACGTTTTTCAATGACGAAGACGCGAAGCACACTGCGGCATTGAAATCGAACCTTGAGGCTTTGCCTGGGTTCGAAAAACTCAGAAACACTCCTAAAATTTCTACGATGGAGATTAGCAAGGCCTTTGGCGAAACGCTAGGTTCGAAGAATTTGATGCCTTCGTTCTCGTTTGTTGATCCGTTTGGCTACAAGGGAATCACACTAGACTTATTGAAGGGGCTCCTGAAGAGCTGGGGATGCGACGTTGTCTTGTTCTTCAGCTACAATCGGATCAATGCGGCAATTTCGAACGACGTGTTCGAGGGACATGTATCTGCGCTCTTTGGAAGCGAGCTTGCTGCAGACCTCCGGATGAAACTTCATGGCAAAAAACCTGATGATCGCGAAGCCATCGTCATTGAGGCATTTTCACAAGCGCTTATAAAAATGGGATTTGAATACGTTTTGCCTTTTTCATTCGGTCGCGGCGACATGGATCGTACGTCACATCATTTGATCTTTATCAGTAAGCATGCGCTTGGATATGGCGTCATGAAGAACATTATGGCTGCGGAGAGTTCGGAGTTCGAACAAGGCGTGCCGACCTTCAAATACACAATAGCCACCAACCAGATTGAGATGCCACTTCTATACCTTCTCTCGCGTCCGATAGTCGATCTTGCAGAGATGCTGCTCACAGATTTCGCGGGACAAAAGCGCTCCATGTTGCACATTTATGAAGAGCATCACGTCGGCAAGCGTTATGTGGAGCGAAATTACAAAGACGCTCTTATCGCGCTAGAGATGGAAGGAAGAATTACTGCTGAACCGGCGAAGAGGAAGCCGTACAAGGGTAAACCATCGTTCGGTCCTGATGTGCTTGTGACTTTCCCAAAGAAAGAGAAATCGTAATGGCTCTAAACTCCCGCATCGAGTGGACAGAGGCGACGTGGAATCCGGTTGCCGGATGCACAATCGTCTCACCCGGCTGCACCAATTGTTATGCGATGCGGTTAGCCAGCAGGCTTGCCGCGATGGGGCAAGACAAATACGAAGGTATTACTCGAAAATCAGGCGGGCGCGCGAAATGGAACGGCAAGACGCGCACTGATCCTGCATCGCTGAATCTCCCGCGAACGTGGCGTAAAGGAAAGCTTATTTTCGTGAACAGTATGTCGGACTTGTTTCACGAGAATGTGCCTCTGGAGTTTATTCAAGCGGTCTTCAAGACAATGAATGAAACTCCGCATCACACCTATCAGGTGTTGACCAAGCGTGCGGAACGTCTTGCTGATGTGTCGCCGCTATTGAACTGGACGGCGAACATTTGGATGGGCGTCAGCGTCGAGAATGCAGACTATATTTCGCGGATCAGTCTTCTGAGGAAGACTGGGGCAAAGACTAAATTCTTGAGTCTTGAGCCGTTGATTGGTCCGCTTGTGAAGATCAACCTCAATAAAATTGACTGGGTGATTGTCGGAGGCGAAAGTGGTCCAAGCGCCAGGCCAATGAACCCAGATTGGGTCCGCACTATCCGTGATCAATGTAGCGATGCGCGTGTGCCGTTTCATTTCAAGCAGTGGGGCGGCGTCAACAAAAAGAAGGCCGGTCGAATTCTTGACGGTCGGACTTGGGATGAATGGCCAAGCAAGAAGTCGTCGGCGGGACGAAGCATTCGGGCTAAAAAAGCCAGTAAGAATTATTCGTCGCATTTTGTCGTTTGATTTCACACGCGGCGGATCGTTAGCTGTTGCATTTTAGATCCCTCTCCCCATGCAAGCGCAGCGCATGGGGAGAGGGGGATACTATTGCTGGCCATACGACGGCCCACGCCTGCGTCCTAACTGCCCCCTGTCTTGCCTTCTCCCCCGTTTTCCCCCATAACGCCCTCATCTCACACGCGGGTTTCGCGCCTGGCGGATTAAAAGCCCCGCTGGCCGCTCCGGTGGAGAACCGTTAAGCCCCTCTAAAGGCTCACGGTTTTTTTCACAAAGGCTCGCGGAGGTTTAACCGGAAAAGGAATAAACGCATGGCGCTTCCCGCCTTCAATATGCGTCAGCTCTTGGAAGCTGGCGTGCACTTTGGCCACCAGGCACACCGTTGGAACCCCAAGATGGCACCGTTCATCTATGGGTCGCGCAACAAAATCCACATCCTCGACCTGACGCAGACGGTGCCGATGCTGCACCAAGCCTTGCTCAAGATCTCCGACACGGTTGCCGGCGGCGGCCGCGTGCTGTTCGTCGCGACCAAGCGTCAGGCGGCCGACGGCGTGGCGGATGCTGCCAAGCGCTGCGCGCAGTATTACATGAACCACCGCTGGCTGGGCGGCACGCTGACGAACTGGAAGACGGTGTCAGCTTCGATCCGCCGCTTGCGTCAGCTGGACGACATTTTGGCCGACCCGCAAGGGCGCTCCAAGAAGGAAATTCTGACGATCACGCGCGAACGCGAGAAGCTCAATCAGTCGCTCGGCGGTATCAAGGACATGGGCGGCACGCCCGATCTCCTCGTGGTCATTGATACCAACAAAGAAGCGATCGCCATTCAGGAAGCGCGCAAGCTCGGCATTCCGATCGTGGCCATCATCGATACCAACTGCGATCCCGACGGCATCGATTTCCCAATTCCCGGCAACGACGACGCCGGCCGCGCTATTACGCTCTATTGCGATCTCATCGCTCGTGCGGCGCTTGATGGATTGGAACGCTCGCAGGGCAACCAGGGCGTCGATATCGGCGCGATGGCTGAGCCGCCGGCTGAAAATCTGCCCAAGGTTCAGTTCAAGGGTATTGAGGCCGCACGCGGCGAAGCCGATGACTTGAAACGCATCAAGGGCATCGATCCTAAACTCGAACTTCGCTTGAACGACGCGGGCGTGTTCCACTTCTGGCAGCTCGCCGATCTCGATGCCGATCACGTTGGTGCACTCGACCGGATGATGCGTCTCAAAGGCCAGGTGGCCCGCGACGATTGGCAGGGACAGGCGAAGAAGCTGGTCGATGCGGCTGTCGTTTAAGTAAGAAAGAGGCGAGGAGCCGCACGAATTGCCAATAGGGCCGTTCGTGCGCGCTGCTCGCCTAACGCCCCTAATAGCTAAGAACTAGTCGCTATTCGCTCTCTTCGAGCGGCAAGGAGTTCATATGACGACCATTACTGCGAGCCTCGTGAAGGAGCTGCGCGATAAAACTGCTGCCGGCATGATGGATTGCAAGACGGCGCTGACGGAAACCAACGGCGACCTTGAAGCAGCGGTCGATTGGCTGCGCAAGAAGGGCTTGTCGAAAGCTGCCAAAAAGTCGGGCCGCATTGCAGCCGACGGCCTCATCGGCATCATCGCCAAAGGGCTGGACGGCGCCGTCGTTGAAGTCAACTCGGAGACGGACTTTGTCGCGCGCAACGGCCAGTTCCAGGACATGGTGCGCGATATCACGTCGCTTGCGCCCGCCGCAAAGAGTGACCTCGCGAAGCTCTTGGCCGCGACCTATCCCGGCACGAAGAACAATGTCGAGACGCACGTCAAAGAGATGATTGCGACCATCGGCGAGAATATGAGTGTACGCCGCACCGCAGCCTTGACCGTCAAGGACGGCGTGGTTGCCGATTACGTGCACAGCCGGGTTGCCGATGGACTTGGCAAGATCGGCGTGCTCGTTGCGCTCGAGAGTGCCGGCGACAAGCCAACGCTGTTCGAACTCGGGCGCATGGTGGCGATGCACATTGCTGCGGCGAGCCCGGTCGCGCTCGATCTCGAAAGTGTGCCCAAGGAAACGCTGGAACGCGAGAAGGCAATTTTGGCGGAGAAGAACGCTGGCAAGAAACCTGAGATGATGGAAAAGATCATCGCGGGCGGGATGAAAGCTTACGCCAAGGAATTCTGCCTGCTTGAGCAGAGCTATATCCACGACACCACGAAGACGGTGGCGCAGGCGCTGAAGGAAGCCGAAGGCAAGGCCGGTTCGCCGATCAAGCTCACGGGCTTCGCGCGATATGCGCTCGGCGAAGGCATCGACAAGAAGGAAGAGGACTTCGGCGAGGAAGTGCGCAAGCTGGCGGGCGGCTGACGCTAAGCCGTCTCTCTATCGTTGAGCCGCCGCTAGGCGGAATCAGGCAATTGCGCTAGGTATCAACCGGCTGGTGGATCGCTACCGGCCGGTTTTTTTGCGAGTCCCAATTTACGAGTCCCAAGGAGCGAGCTTACATGGCTGCAAACGGCGGTCCCCTCAAATACAAGCGCCTGTTGCTGAAGCTCTCGGGCGAAGCCCTGATGGGAAAGGCGGCCTTCGGCATCGACATGAGCGTCGCCGACAGGCTCGCGGCCGATATTGCGGAAGCAACGCGCGCGGGCGCCGAAATCGCAGTCGTCGTCGGCGGGGGAAATATCTTCCGCGGACTTTCAGCTGCGGCCAAAGGCATGGACCGGGCGACTGCTGACTATATGGGCATGCTGGCAACCGTGATGAATGCGCTCGCGTTTCAGAACGCACTCGAAAATCAGAAGACGCCGGCGCGGGTCATGTCGGCCATTCCGATGCCAACGGTGTGCGAATCTTACGTGCGCCCCAAGGCGCTGCATCATATGCGCAAGGGGCGCGTGGTGGTTTTTGCAGCCGGAACGGGCAATCCTTTCTTCACGACGGATACGGCGGCGACGCTGCGCGCCATTGAAATGAACTGCGACGCAGTTGCCAAAGCTACCCAAGTTGACGGCGTTTACTCTGCCGACCCGAAGAAAGACGCCGCCGCCCAACGCTATGACCGCCTCACCTATGCCGAGGTTTTATCCAAGGATCTCAAAGTGATGGATGGCGCAGCGATCGCTCTTGCCCGCGACAACGGTCTTCCGGTATTGGTGTTTTCCATTGAAGAGCCGGGCAATCTGCTAAAAGCCTTGCGCGGCGAAGCCCGTGCCACTGTGATTGCAGACGGCGCATAAAGCTGAGGTCCCGGACGAGGGAGCGTACGCAGGAAGCGCGTGCGAAGGAGCGAAGATGTCATTGTCTACGTTTGACTTGAAAGAAATCGACAAGCGCATGCACGCGTCGATTGATGCGTTGAAACGCGAGCTGTCCGGTCTGCGTACGGGACGCGCGAGTGCGCACATGTTGGATCCCGTCAATGTGATGGTTTACGGCTCGCGAATGCCCTTGAACCAAGTGGCAACCGTTTCCGTTCCCGAAGCGCGCATGATCTCAGTGCAGGTTTGGGACCGGTCAAACGTGCAAGCCGTCGATAAAGCGATCCGCGAGGCCAACCTCGGCTTGAACCCAATCATGGATGGCCAGGTCTTGCGCTTGCCGATTCCATCGTTGACGAACGACCGGCGCCAGGAACTCGTGAAGTTGGCGCACAAGTATGCCGAGCACACTAAGGTCGCCGCGCGCAACACGCGCCGGGAAGCCATGGATCTCTTAAAGAAACTCGAAAAAGACGGAAAGATGAGCCAGGACGAGCATCGCGGCCATTCCGAAAAAGTACAAGAGCTCACCGACAAGACCATCAAGGACATCGATTCTGTGCTTGCCACGAAAGAGGCAGAGATTCAGAAAGTATGAGTTTGCCGGGCGTTCTCTGCGCCGCGCTGGTGCGAGACGGCCCGGTGTTCCTGCCGCGTCAATGGAAGGTCAGCTAAACTTGTCGACAGAGAGCGAGCTCAGCGACGAAGGTCAGCGGCCGCAAAGCGCGCGCACGATGCCGCAGCACGTTGCCATCATCATGGACGGCAATGGGCGCTGGGCCGCAGAGCGCGGCTTGCCGCGTGCCTTGGGACACCGTCAAGGCGTCGAAGCCGTCCGGCGCACCGTGAGGGCTGCCATCGAACTCTCCGTTCCGTTTCTCACGATCTACAGTTTTTCATCGGAAAATTGGTCGCGTCCATTAACCGAAATCGACGATCTCATGGGGCTCATGAAGCGTTTTATCCGGCGCGATTTGGCCGAGCTGCATCAAGCTGGCGTTAAGATTCGCGTTATCGGTGAGCGCAGCCAGGTCGATCAAGAGTTGATGACTCTGATTGATGAGGCCGTCGACCTGACACGCGGGAATACGGCGCTTACGCTTGTCATTGCCTTCAACTATGGATCGCGGGGCGAAATTGCCAAAGCCGCGCGCCGTCTGGCGGAAGACGTCCAGGCGGGCCGGATATTGCCGGAGGCGATCACGGCGCAATCTCTGGGCGACGCCCTCGACACCTTCGGTATTCCCGATCCCGATCTGCTGATCCGCACGTCCGGCGAGATGCGGCTGTCGAATTTTCTTCTGTGGCAGACGGCCTATACAGAGTTTTTGTTCCTTGACACCTATTGGCCGGATTTCGACCGAACCGTGCTAGAAAACGCCATTGAAGTCTTCCAGGCCCGGGAGCGCCGCTTTGGCGGGCTGTCGAAGCGCTCTACAGCTTGAGGCTGGTGATGACCGACGAAAGCACCGACGAAAGTATTGCGAACGACAGCGCGAAGCCAAACGGCTTTTTGCCGCCGGATTTGCAAAAGCGCATTCTGTCCGGACTTGCCGTTGCCGCAATTGCACTGCTTGCAGTTTACGCAGGCCCAGTGCCGTTTGCGGTTTTGACACTGTTGATTTCGGCGGTCATGAGCTGGGAGTGGGGCCGTGTCGTGCGCTCGGACGGGTTCGACATCATTGGCTGGGTGCACGTGACTAGCGTTGCCGTTGCCGCAGTTTTGGCAGGGCTCGGAATGGCGGGGCTCGCCGTTGCAGCGGTGATGATCGGTGCCATTGCGGTGCTGGCGCTGTCGTTTGGCGGGACAACGACGCAACTGTCAAGTCTCGGCGTACTCTACACCGGCCTGCCACTGGTCTCGCTTATCTGGCTGCGCTGTGATGAGTCGCTGGGTTTTCTCGCCGTCGTGTTCGTATTGCTCGTGGTCGCCGTTACCGACACCGCAGCGTTTGCTTCGGGCAAGTTGGCCGGTGGGCCCAAATTGGCGCCAACCATTTCTCCGGGAAAAACTTGGGCTGGATTGATTGGCGGGGTCGTCAGTGCGGCGGTTGCGGCCGCGATTTTTTCGCGCGTGACAGGCACCGGCTCTATCTACTGGCTCGCGGCTCTGGGCCTCATTCTCGGCCTCGTTGCGCAAGGAGGCGATCTGGGCGAATCCGCACTTAAGCGAAGCTTCGGATTAAAGGACGCGAGCGACCTGATACCCGGACACGGCGGCTTCATGGATCGCATGGATGGTATTGTGACGGCGGCACTTGCCGCGGGGTTGCTGGCGCTAGCTATTGATCCCTATGCACCGGCGCGGGCACTCCTTTATGGGTCTTGAGGATCGCATTCCATTGGCCGTAGCGCGCCCCGCCGGTTGCGCGGACGGGCATGCCGGTCCGCACGCGCCTCCAAGCCGCATCAGCATTCTAGGTGCCACGGGCTCGATCGGCAGCAGCACGCTCGATCTGGTTGCGCATCATGCTAGAGATTTTGAGATTGTGGCCTTGACGGCTCAGTCGAAGCCCTTGGAACTCGCCGCATGCGCGCGCCGGCATGGTGCGCGATTGGCAGTGATTGGCGATCCAGCACATTACGGCACCTTGAAAGATGCGCTTTCGGGCAGCGGCATTACAGCAGCGGCGGGCGAGGCGGCACTCGCCGAGGCTGCGGCGGAGCCGTGCGATTGCGTCATGGCGGCGATCGTGGGTGCTGCCGGTCTGAAGCCAACCTTTGCCGCCGCCGCTCAAGGCCGGCGCATTGCGCTTGCAAACAAGGAATGCTTGGTTTCGGCCGGCGATGTTTTCCTGCGCGAAGTTAAGCGGCACGGCGCGGAACTCGTGCCCGTCGATAGCGAACACTCGGCTGTTTTTCAAATTCTCGCTGGCTCCGATTGCTCGGATGTCGAGAGAATAACTCTGACGGCGTCGGGCGGGCCGTTTAGGACTTGGGATCAAACGGCGCTCGATGCGGCGGCGCCCGAGCAAGCGTTGCGTCATCCCAACTGGTCGATGGGCGCCAAGATCAGCATCGATTCCGCGACGCTCATGAACAAAGGCTTGGAGTTGATCGAGGCGTTTCATCTCTTTCCGGTTGCCGCCAATGCACTCGATGTCGTTGTCCATCCGCAGTCGGTGGTGCATTGCCTCATCACCTATCGCGATGGATCGGTGCTGGCCCAAATGGCGCCGCCCGACATGCGCACGCCCATTGCCGTGGCGCTGGCTTGGCCCGGACGGATGAGTGCGCCAACCGAGCGGCTCGATCTCGCTCGTCTCGGCTCGCTGACCTTTGAGAAACCCGATGAGGAACGCTTTCCCGCGCTCAGGATTGCCCGTGCGGCGTTGCAGCGCGGTGGCACGGCCCCCGCTATTCTGAACGCGTCAAATGAGGTCGCCGTGGCAGCTTTTCTTGGCCGCCGGCTTAAGTTTACTGACATTGTGCGGCTGGTCGAGACAACGCTTGAGGCCGCAGAGCGCGCTGGCGAAATCCGCACGGCGGCGACTTTGGACGATGTTCTTGCCGCCGATAGTCTCGCAAGACGGCTGGCAGAGGGCCATATCAAACGCTATCAGTAGATTCGACATGGTGCGCCGGGTTCGGTTGCGGCGGCCTCTTCAGCTTGAATGGGAACGGCAAGATGGAATGGCTATCGACGGCGCTGGGATGGATTTGGGGCAACGTGCTCGTTTTCATCGCGGTTTTGACCATTGTCGTTTTTATTCATGAGCTTGGCCATTTTCTGGTTGCCCGCTGGTGCGGCGTGACCGTCAAAACTTTCTCTATCGGGTTTGGTCCTGAAATATTCGGGTTCAACGACAAACATGGCACCCGCTGGCGCTTTGCTTGGATTCCGCTGGGCGGCTACGTCAAGTTCATGGACGACGATAATGCTGCGTCAAAACCCTCGGCAGATGCCCTTCGGAAAATGTCGCCGGAAGAGCGCGAAGGGTCTTTTCATGCCAAGCCCGTCTGGCAGCGCTCTGCCGTAGTTGCGGCCGGTCCCATCGCCAATTTCATTCTGGCAATAGCGATATTCGCGGGGCTTAATCTCGTAATCGGCGTCAGGGACCGGCAACCTGTGATTGACGCGCTTGCGGCGGCCTCGCCGGCTGAACGGGCGGGTTTGATGCAAGGTGACATCATCAAATCGATTGACGGCCGGAACATCGAGACTTTTGAAGACGCAGAACGCCAAGTCGGAGAGAACTCATTGGCTGCGGCGATGTCGATCGCTGTAGAGCGTGATGGCAAGCTCCTGACGTTTGACGTTACGCCATCCAGCAAATCGCTTCCCGACGAACTTGGAGGCGTTTTCCGGATTGGCGACATCGGAATTGAATCGCGCAACGCCCCGGTCGTTGGCGGCGTGTCGGACGGCGCACCCGCAGCCAAGGCCGGGTTCAAGCCGGGCGATATCATCCGTTCCATCAATGGACAAGATGTCAAATGGTTTGAGGATCTTGTCGCCATTGTCTCTGGCAGCAAGGGCCAGCCGCTCTCGATTGTTGTGCAGCGCGATGGCAACCTCGAATTGCCGATGACTGTAAGCCCGATGGAGATCGAGGAAAAGAACAAGGCGGGCGTTGCCGGCCGCCGGTGGATTATCGGCGTGTCGCGTACTCCGCCCGATCCAAGGCCCGTGGGGCTGATCGAGTCCATTCGCCTTGGGACGAAAGATACTTGGACAGTCATCCGCTCGACGTTCACAGGCCTCAGCCAGATCGGCAGCAACCACGATCAAATTGGTGGGCCCATTATGATGGCCCAAGTGACCGCCAAAGTTGCAGAACAGGGTCTTGAATGGCTGGCACGACTTGTTGCGCTGTTTTCAGCGAATATTGGATTTCTCAACTTGCTCCCTATCCCCGTTTTGGATGGTGGCCACCTTATGTTCTATGGGGTCGAAGCCATTCGGCGGCGGCCGTTGAGCGATCGCGTTCAATCGTACGGATTTCAGATTGGTTTGGCGCTTATCCTGATGCTGATGTTTTTGGCCACTTTCAATGACTTGGCAAAGCTGTGGTCACGGCTCGCAGGCGCCAGTTAGAAAGGCGTTCAGTGACGTATTCTTGCCACTTCCCGAGACCTTGATGAATCGTTAAAAGCGTTGTTCTAACGAGCGTTATGCGACCCCTGATTCGGGACATTAGGGGGCGGGGAACATGGCGCTGTGCTGGAACTGCGCGTGCGTAATGTACGCGACTTAAGACGCTAGGCTATTGTTTTGGGTGCCATTCCGCCGCCGACGGATGTCACTTTTATGGGGGTCGGCGGCAGACGAGGGCAAGACCGCGGATGCAGAAGTTTACAGTTTTTGGAGCGGGCTTGTTGCGCCTCGTTATGGCGCTGGCATTGACCTGTTCGATACTCGCTGCTGGGGGGATTCCGGGATTTTCCGGCCCGGCGTACGCTCAAGGCGTCGTCAAGGACATTCAGGTCGCCGGCAATCGCCGCGTTGAACCTGAAACGGTCCGTTCATATCTGCAATTTGCGCCCGGTGAAGCCTATAACGCGGCCAAGATCGATGCGTCGCTCAAGGCGCTGTTCGCGACCGGCCTGTTCTCCGACGTCACGATCGATCCACAAGGTTCGACGATTGTCGTGACCGTTGTCGAAAACCCCGTGATCAATCAAGTTGCCTTCGAGGGGAACAGCGAAGTCGATACGGCGACGCTCGGCGGCGAGGTTCAATTGAAGCCGCGCTCGGTGTTCACCAAAGCCCGCGCGCAAGCCGACGTTCAGCGCATTCTCGATGTCTATCGCCGTCAGGGCCGCTTTGCCGCCTCGGTCGAGCCGAAGATCATCGAGCTCGAGCAAGACCGCATCAACCTCGTCTTCGAAATCAACGAAGGTGGCGCGACGAAGGTCAAGGGTATCAACTTCGTCGGCAATCGTGCCTTCTCGGACAGCCAGTTGCGCGATATCGTT